>JBCBZW010000023.1 GCA_039815145.1 Pseudomonadota bacterium | reverse complement strand
CACGGGCATGTCCCGCACATCGAACTCCGCCACGGCCTCCATGCCCATCTCAGGGAACGCCAGCACGCGGGATCCGACGATGGCCTTGGACACGAGGTAGGCCGCGCCGCCGACGGCGATCAGGGACACGGCCTGGTGGTCGCGGATCGCTTCGATGGCGACGGGGCCGCGCTCCGCCTTGCCGATCATTCCCATTAGGCCGGTCTCTTCCAACATCGTGCGCGTGAACTTGTCCATGCGGGTCGCCGTGGTGGGGCCGGCGGGGCCGACCACCTCGTCGCGTACCGGGTCAACGGGGCCCACGTAGTAGATCAGCCGGTCCTTGAAGTCCACGGGCAGGGGCTCCCCGCGCTCGATGAGATCCACGAGTTTCTTGTGGGCCGCGTCGCGGCCGGTCAGGAGCTTGCCGGAGAGCAGCAGGGTCTCCCCCGCCTTCCAGGTGTGCATCTGTTCGCGGGTGAGCGTGTCGAGGTCCACGCGGCGGACCTCTTCGCCCATCTCGAAAGCGATGTCCGGCCACTCGCTGAGATCTGGGGGCGTGAAGGTGGCTGGGCCCGAGCCGTCCAGAGTGAAGTGCACGTGGCGCGTAGCAGTGCAGTTGGGGATGACGGCCACGGGTTTGTTGGCGGCGTGGGTGGGATGGTCCTTGACCTTCACGTCCAGCACCGTGGTCAGGCCGCCGAGGCCCTGGGCGCCGATGCCGAGGGCGTTCACCCTGTCGAAGAGTTCCAAGCGCAGTTCTTCGGCGCGGTTGCTGGCGCCGCGGGCCTGCAGCTCGTGGATGTCGATCGGATCCATGATGGCCGACTTGGCCAGCAGCATGGCCTTCTCGGGGGTGCCGCCGATGCCGATGCCGAGGATGCCCGGCGGACACCAGCCCGCCCCCATGGTCGGCACCACCGAGAGCACCCAATCGACCACCGAGTCCGACGGGTTGAGCATGGCGAACTTCGCCTTGGCCTCGCTGCCCCCGCCCTTGGCGGCCACCTCGATGTCGAGCTTGTCCCCGGGCACCACCTGGTAGTGGACGACGGCAGGGGTGTTGTCGGCGGTATTGCTGCGCAGCCCATCCGGATCGCTGAGCACGGAGGCGCGCAAAACGTTGTCCGGGTGCTGATAGCCGCGGCGCACGCCCTCGTTGATCATCTCATCCACGGAGAGCTCGGCGTCCCAGCGCACGTCCATGCCCACATTCACGAAGACGTTGACGATCCCCGTGTCCTGGCAGATCGGCCGCTTGCCCGTGGCGCACATGCGCGAATTGACCAGCACCTGGGTGAGCGCGGCCTTGGCCGCCGGCGACTCCTCCCGCTCCCAGGCCTCGCGCATCGCCCGAATGAAATCGAGTGGATGGTAGTAGGAGATGAACTGCAGGGCGTCGGCGACGCTCTGGATGAGGTCCTCCTGGCGGATGGTGGTCATGGCGTACTCGTGAGGGATGAACTGGGATCGCTACTTTACGCCCTGGGCGGGCGGCAAGCAGCAGGCGGCGGCGACGACCGGCCGGCGAGGGTAGCGATTCTTCGGGCAGGTGATGCCCCATGCTGGGGCAGGGCGATTTCTTTGGATGCCTTTGACGTATTTCGGACCACGGCGTAACGTTGTTGGGTCTATCGATTCGGGCCCACGATGGCCGGCGGGCGGTTCGCGTCCCGCAGGTCAGGGGACCTGGTCGGGGTCGATTGGGCGAAGATGCAGAAAACCAAACGCCCGCGATGCCATCGCGGGTGGGGCGCTACAAGGGAGGTAGAACCCGTGAAGAAGACTCCACTCATCGTTCTTGCCGCATTAGCCGCGGTGGCCGTACCAGCCCACGCTGTCACGGTCCTTACCGTCGACCTCAGTGTCGAAAATCAGATCACCATCAGCGCGACGTCGGGTGCTTCCGACATCACCGCGTCCGGCAGCGACACCACGGGGATCTACCTCGAGTCGATCTTCGATGGTCCGTTCGACGCATCGATCCTCGACACGCTGATCAGCGGTGACCTCACCAGCGCCGAGAACACCTCGGACGGTTCGCCGCTGCTGTTCACCTCCACCGGCTTCGTCGGCGATGGCCTGAACGTGTGGTCCTACACCGATGACCCCGACAGCGAGTTCGTCACCGGGTCCCAGGCCTTCTCCGGGTCTGCAACCTGGGAGATCGACGCGCTGGCCTACACCGCCCTGCTCGGCGGCGCACTCAGCGGCGACGTGTACTTCCCCGCCGACAGCGCAGACGACCTGGCCGGCGCGGTCATCATCGGTCAGTGGGAGCGCGCGGCGGTGATTCCGGTGCCGGCAGCAGTCTGGCTCCTGGGCTCGGCCCTCTTCGGCCTGCGCCTGTTCGGCGCGCGCAAGCGGAGCGCCTGAGCAGCGCTGCCTGCGCCTAGCTGAGTAGGTTGAGAGAAGGGCGGTCCCGCGTGATGCGGGGCCGCCCTTTTTCGTTCGCGGTGGCCGGCGCACGCGGTGATAAGGTGGCACCCATCCCCGCCACCTCGGAAGCTCGACGCGCGCCATGACCCCGCAGGACTGGGAGCACATCTGCGCCCTCTTCGAGGCCGCCACGGCGCTGTCCCCCGACACGCGCGAAGCCTATCTGAAGTCCCTCGACCAGGAGCCCGCCTGGGTGCTGGACGAGCTGCGTTCGCTCCTGTCCGCCCACGAGGACGAGGCCACGGTGTCACCCGTCGTGGACGTCGACCTCGCATCGATCGCCTCGCAAGCTGCCCGGGATGCCGAGTCACCCGATCTACCGCAGCGGGTGGGGGCGTTCCGTGTCGATCGCGAGCTCGGGCGCGGCGGCATGGGCGTGGTCTACCTCGCCCATCGCGACGACGGGCAGTTCGATCAGCAGGTGGCGCTGAAGGTGGTCCGCCGCGGCGTCGAGAGTGGCGAGGTGCACCAGCGCTTTCTCGTCGAGCGCCAGGTGCTCGCTCGCCTCGAGCACCCCGCAATCGCACGACTGCTCGACGGCGGGCTCACCGACGACGGGCGGCCCTACTTCGCGATGGAGTACGTGCAGGGTCAATCGCTGGTCGCCCATTGCGAGGCGCAAAGCCTCAGCGTCGGCGCACGGCTCGCCCTGTTCGTCGAGGTGTGCGAGGCGGTGCAGTACGCCCACGACCACCTGATCATCCACCGTGACATCAAGCCGTCCAACGTGCTCGTGGACACGGCGGGCCACCCGCGCCTGCTCGACTTCGGCATCGCCAAACTCCTGGACGAAGGGCAGCGCGAGCAGGTCACGCGCACCGGCATGAATCTCATGACCCTGCAGTACGCGAGCCCGGAGCAGTTGAACGGTGGCCCCGTGGGCGTGGCGAGCGACGTGTACCAGTTGGGCCTGCTGCTCTACGAGCTACTCGCCGGACGCCTGCCCTTCGACGTCAGCCAGATGGGCTTGAGCGATGTCGTCTCGAGCATCTGCGAGAAGGCGATGGCGCCCCCGAGTCAGCACGCCTCCGGCATACCGCGCGACCTGGACGCGATCGTCCACGTGGCCTTGCGCAAGGCGCCCGCCGAGCGCTACAGCACGGTCACGGCCCTGCGCGAAGACGTGCAGCGGTTTCGGGCAGGACGGGCGGTGGTGGCCCGAGGACAGTCTCCCTGGTACCTGCTGCAGCGTTTCATCGGGCGCAACCGTGCGCTGTCGTCGGTGGTCGCGGGATCCGCAGTGCTGATGCTGGCGGCGGTCATCGTCTCCTTGGGGCTTGCGCGGCAGGCGAGGGAAGAGGCCGGGCGAAGCGACGCTGCCCAAGCGGTGCTGAGTGATTTTATTCGCCAGGCAGATCCCTTCGGTGGATCCGACGCGGAGGGCTCCCTTGCCGACGCCGTGGTGGCCGGGCGCGATCGAGTGGCCGGCCAGGTGGATGGCGACCCCTCCCTGGCCTTTACGGTGTACGCCGAGCTGACGCGCCTTCAGAACAGCCTGGGCCTCTACGACCAGGCCCTGGAGACAGCACGCGCCGCCCACGCCGCGGCAGCGCAGATCGCCCAACCCGGACCGAGACGGCTGCAGGCGCTCGATCTGCTGAGCGAAACGTTGGTGCTCACCGGCGCCCCCCGCGAGGCGGCCGCCTTACTCGAGGAGGCCTTGTCCACGCAGCCGGCCTCCCCCGAGTTCTCGTCCGCCTGGGTGCTGGCGGAGCTCGAGCGCGCCCGCGCGTACGATGCTCTGCGCCGGGAAGCGCCGCTGGCGCAGAGTCTGCAGCGCGTGGAGCGGGCCCTGCGCGAGTACGAGGTGGCGGACCCCGAGGTGCTACTGGAGTACCACAACCAGCGCGGCGCGCTCGCCCGGCGCCGCCAGGACAGGGAAGCCGCGGAGGCGGAACGGCGCACGGCCCTCGCCATCGCTCGTGACCTCGGCGGGGCCCAAGCCCTGGCGGCGCAGCTCAACAACCTGGCCCTGGATCTCGCCCGCCAGCGGCGCTACGCCGAAGCCGAGCCCCTGTTCCAGGAGTCCATCGACATCATCGAGCGCATCTCGCCGAACCACCCGCGGCTGGCCTTTCATCGCAACAACTACGCTGGCCTGCTCTTTCGCGATGGCCGCCGAGAGCAAGCGGTGGCGATGGTCGGCAGCGCGATGGCGTCCATGCGCACGGGATCCAATCGCTACTGGCGCTACGCCGTGCACCGGGACTTCGCCTACTACGCCCTGTCGGCGGGCGCTGCGTCGGCGGGCGTGGAAGCCAATGCGCAGCAGATGGCCATTGCGTCGGAAGTCTTCGGTGGCGGTACCACCGCGGTGGTGCACGCGGACATCTTGCTCGGGCGCTATGCGGTGCTGGCCGGGGAGTATGGCTTTGCGTTAGCCCTGCATGATCACGTCGTCGAGACACATCCGCAGTTCGCAGGCGTGGACATGTGGTTGGAGATCGCGAAGATCCTCATCGACATCGGGCGTTACGAGGATGCCGAGCTTGCCTACGCGCGCCGTGCCAGCGAGGACTCGCTGGTGGCGCAGGAACTCCGTCTGCAGTTGGATTGTGCCGCGGGCGACACGGCGGCTGTTCGCGCCAGCTTGGCGACCCTCAGTGGCGAAGAGCCCAACCGCGGGGCGGAGCGTCGGGTCGCCGTGCGGATCGCGATCATCGAGGCCGTGTTGGCTGGCGACGACGAGCATTGGCGTCGCGCAGTCGAGCGCTACACAACCCACGCAGCGTACCTCACCTACCTGGAGCGCACTCGCTTGCTCGCAGGGTTCGAGGGGCGCGGAGACGGTATCACCGAAGACCTAGCCTCGGAGATAGGTGCTGTTCGCGCTCAACGGCTGCAGGTGCGCGATGCGGTGCAGGCACGTTACGCATCCCGGATTGCCGAGATGGGCGTCGGATCTGCGCTGGACGCCTTCGATGGCAGCGCCTTCGCGCCAGCGCCTTTGGAGGCATTCTGCCTCGGGCGTCCTGGTTCGGGTGCCGGTTCTCTTCCTATCGTGTCGGGTAGCTGAGCGAGAGGCTCATGGCGCCGTGAGTCGTGCGGCTGCTGCCCGCTGGGCGGCGCTCGCCGCGGGGATCGCTTCCAGCACTTCCCTCGTCAGGTCCCAGCGGTCGAATCCCTGGCGGCCGTAGTCCAAGCCCCGGCGGACGATCACCACGTCGTGGCTGGGCACGACGATGACGTACTGGCCGCGGTTGCCCGCCGTGCTGTAGGCATCGGCCGGTACTTCCTCCTTGCGAGCATCCGGCACCAGCCACCATTGCCCACCGTAGTCGTTGCCCCTGACCTCGGTGGCCGGCGCCGGTATGCGCACGAAGTCGATCCACGCCTGCGAGATCAGTCGCTCGCCCTCCCAGACACCGTTCTGCAGATAGAGCAGGCCGAAGCGAGCAAGGTCTCGCGCGTTCGTGTACACCTGACTGCTGAGGATGAAGTCGCCGAAGCGATCGACCGACAGCAAGGTGCTGCGCATCCCCAACTTGTCGAGCAGGCGACGGCGCGGGAACTCGAGGTACGCCTGCTCGTCGGGAAGGCTCTGCTTGAAGGCGTGCACGGCGAGGAGGGTGTCGTAGTTCTCGTAGTCCCAATGGGTGCCCGGTGCGCGCACGAGGCCGCGGTCGCGCGCACCCTTCACGGAGCTGGCTCCCGCCCAATAGGCGAGGCCAGAGCCGGTGGCGTACTCCAGCCCGAAGCTGTCCACCGGGTACAGGCCGCTCGACATGTTCAACACATGGCGCAGGGTGATGGCCTGGCGCGGGTCTGGCGCTGGGGCCGTGCGCAGGCTCTTCGGCGCGGGGATCTGTGGCAGCCAGTCGAGACCTAAGCTCTCGTCGAGGGCCATGGCGCCGGCATCCACCTGCATCCCGATCAAGGTGACGGCGATGCTCTTGGCCGTGGACCAGGTGCGCGTTCGCGTCGTGCGGTCGAACCCCTCCGCGTAGCGCTCCAGGATGGGCCGGCCCCGATGTACTACGAGCAGGCTGATCGTGTCCTGCTCCTCCGTGTCCCGTTCGAAGGCCCACTGAGCGGCGGCGGCCAGGGCTTGGGCATCCACATCGGCATCGGGCGTCAGCGGGTTGGCGAGGAGGTCGCCGCGCGGCCAGGGCGTGGTGGCCGGGTCTTCGTGGGGGTAGGGCAAGCGCAGCTCGGGGAGCGTGGGGATGGCGTCCAACCCCATGTCCGGGGCCATGACCACACACCCCACGCCCTCGCGGAACGCGGCGGTGACGGCCGGACCATGGGGGGCGCCGCCTACGGTCACCGCCTGCTCATCGCTGTGCACTTCGTAGGGGCCGCCCTGCGCATCGCCCAAGGTGCGCTCCCCCAGGTAGGCCAGTTCCTGCGCGAACACCTGCGCGAGGCTGCGCTGCGAGGTGAACAAGCCGCTGCAAGTGAGCACGGCTTGGACGCCGTTGCGGATCAGGGCGCGGTTGGCGGTGAAGTAGTCGTAGTCAGCCTGTGCCGTGCCCGCGACGGCGAGGGCCAGGAGGAGGGCAGTGCGCAACACGGAAGACGTACCTGTGAGATGGCGCGACGAGACGGTCGGCGCCCAGTGTCCCGCCGGGGCCGGGAGATTGGCAAGGCTACCCAGTTCAGTTCGATGATGGTTCGAGGGATCGATGGGTGACACCGATCTGCGTCATCAGCAGGGCGGCGCCGACCAGCGCGAAGCCCTTGACGAACGAGGCTCGCTGCACCACGCGCATCGCCTCGCCATCGGCGTGCAGCATCTCGTAGCCGTGTACGACGATCGTCACCGGCAGGAGGAAGATGATGAGCAGCCACGCGCCAAGACGGGGGCGCCAGTTGAAGAGGATCATCCCCGCCCCGGCCAGCTCGACGGCGCCGGAGACGAGCACCCAGAGCTCACGGTACGCGATCGACTCGTGCATGAGGGCGACGTAGCCCGGCACATTCGAGAAGTGGGTGACGCCGGAAAGCAGAAACAGCGACGTGAACAGCAAGCGTGCGAGGAGCGTGAGCGAGGTGTGATTGGGGAGTTGGTGTTCTGCAAGCATGGGCCAGTCCTGGTTTGTCGTGGGTGCGAGCGCGCTGGAGCGCTGCCGTTCGCCAATATTTTCGTACCGAACGGTATTTAATATACATGCGCTAGGCTGAATATTGAACCGTGAGGTACGATGTTGGCGATTTCCGTGTGGCTTTATCCCGATGGCAGCAGACTCGAATGGCAAGCGTGGACGAGGCAGGCCCAAGGCCTTCGACCGCGCGGAAGTCGTCGACACCGCGATGACGCTCCTTTGGGAGAAGGGGCCTGGCGCGCTCTCGGTCAACGAGCTTTGCGAGTCGATCGGCGTCTCAAAGCCCGGCCTGTACCGTGAGTTCGGCGGCGACGACGGTCTGCTGGCGGCAGCCCTCGAGCGCTACTACGCCGTGCGCATCGCTCCCCTGTTGGTGAAGCTCTGCCAGGATCAGCCCTTGGCGGATGCGCTCACCATGCTGGCGCGCTGGATGGCCACACCGAATACGCCCCTCCCCGCCGGTTGCCTGTTCGCCAAGGCTCGCACCACCCTGCAGCCCCTCGGGCCTCAGGCGAGTGCGCAGATCGTGGCGATGAGGCAGACCCAACTCGAGACGCTGACCGCGTGGATGAAGGCCGCCAAGCGTCGTGGTGACCTTAGTCACGGCATCAGCGCGGATCTCGCAGGCCGCTACGTCGACACGCAGCTGACGATGCTCCTGAGGCTGGTCGGCGATGGCGAGCCCCCAAAGTCCATCGAAGCTCAGACCCGGCTGGCATTCGCAGGCATCATGCGCCAGGACGCCGGCGCGTAAGGGGCGGAGAGTGCGAGCCGCGGCTTGCGCGGGCGCCGGTCGGCGGGGATTGGCGGCATACGCGCTACACTACGCACCGATCGAGCGCGCTGCGCGCCCGAGGGAGGCGAGCCATGCACTGTCCGTTCTGCGGCCACGAGGAGACCCGCGTCACCGATTCGCGCTTGGCGGGCGAAGGCGCCCAGGTGCGCCGTCGCCGCGTCTGCTCGCGTTGCGGAGAACGCTTCACCACCTTCGAAGCCCCGCAGCTGGTGATGCCCCACCTCATCAAGACCGACGGCAAGCGCCAACCCTTCGACGACGCGAAGCTGCGCCGAGGGATCAGCATGTCGCTGCAGAAGCGGCCCGTAGGGGAGGATGCGGTGGAGGATGCGCTCGAGCGGATCAAGCACGCCCTGCTGGCCACGGGCGAACGTGAGGTGCCCTCCCGTCTGGTCGGTGAGCTCGTGATGAACGAACTGAAGCGCCTGGATCAGGTGGCCTACGTGCGTTTCGCCTCCGTGTACCGCAGCTTCGAGGACATCTCCGCATTCCGGGAGGAGCTGGAGAAACTCGAGGCCGAAGACGAACCCAACAACGAGGCGGAGGAGCAGATGTCCCTGCTGCCCGATGCCTCCCGCGCCACGGTCACGCCGAGTCCCGGAAAGGGCCGTCGCACACGACGCTCCCGTCAGTGAACGGTATCGATAGGCAGCTGATGACTGCCGCCGTGCGCTTGGCGGCGCGGGGCACCAACGCTTGTGAACCTAATCCCCGCGTCGGGTGCGTGATCGCGAACGCGGCCGGCGCCGTGCTCGGTGAAGGCTGGCATGCGCAGGCTGGCGAGGGCCACGCCGAGGTGCGGGCGATCGCCGCGGCGCGCGCGGCCGGCCACGACGATGCACTGGCAGGTGCCACCGCCTATGTGACCCTCGAGCCCTGTGCCCACTTCGGTCGCACACCGCCCTGCAGCCAGGCGCTGCTGGCGGTCGGCATCGGGCGGGTGGTGGTGGCCGTCGAGGATCCGAATCCGCAGGTGGATGGCACCGGCATCCAGCAGCTTCGCGCCGCGGGGGTAGAGGTGGAGGTCGGCCTGATGGCGGACCAGGCTCGCCAGGTGGCGCGAGGCTTTCTGAGCCGGCTGGAGCGGGGGCGACCCTTCGTCACGGTCAAGGTGGCGACGAGCCTGGACGGCGCCACCGCCATGCGCAGCGGTGAGAGCCGTTGGATATCCGGCGCGGCCTCGCGCCGCGATGTGCACCGGTGCCGAGCCAACGTTGGGGCCATCCTCACCGGCGTTGGCACGGTGGTCGCGGACGATCCGTCCTTCACCGTCCGCGAGGCTACCCCCACACCGCCCTGGCGCCACCCCCTGCGCGTCGTGGTGGATCCGCAGCTGCGCACGCCACCGCGCGCCACCCTGCTCAATGACGGCGGTCAGACCCTACTCATCCACGACACGGACATCGCCGAAGACGCGCGTGCGGCCTTCGGCGAACGCGAAGGGGTGGAACTGCACGCCGTCCCGGCCAACGCGGATGGCTCAGGATTGAATCTATCCGCCGTCCTGGACGAACTTGCAGAGCGCGGCGTCAACGAGCTCATGGTGGAGGCTGGCGCCCGCCTGAACGGATCGCTGCTGGGGTCCGATCTGGTCGACGAGGTGTTGCTCTACGTGGCGCCCCACCTGATGGGCACGCAGACGCTCGGCGCCTGGAGCGTGCCGGGCCTGGCCCGCATGGACCAGCGCATTTCCCTGCAGTGGCAGCATGTCGAGCGCATCGGCGATGACTTGCGTATCGTGGCGACCCCGCAGCGGCGGCAGGCAAACGACGACTAGGAAGGCGAACGCGATGTTTACTGGACTGATTCAGGCGACCGCCGGGGTCGAGGCCCTGGAGGAAGTGGGCGGCGACGTGCGCCTGACCATCGACGCGACCGGTTGGACGCCGCCGACCCCGGTAGGCCTCGGCGACAGCATCTCGATCAGCGGCGCCTGCCTCACGGTGGTCCACATGGACGGCCTGCGCCTGGCCTTCGATGTCTCCCGCGAGACCCTGGAGAAGACGACTCTCGGGGACCTCACGGCCGGCGCCTTGGTCAATCTCGAGCCCTCCTTGCGGGCCGGCGATGTGCTCGGGGGGCATCTGGTCACCGGCCACGTGGACGCCATCGCCGAGGTGCTCTCGATCACCCCGGAGGCTCGCTCTCAGCGCCTGCGTATCTCCCTGCCGACCGTCCTGGCCCCGCTGGTGGCGCCCAAGGGCTCGGTCTGCATGGACGGGGTGAGTTTGACCGTGAACGAGGTGGAGGCGGGGGCCTTCGGGGTGAACATCATCCCCCACACCTGGGAAGTCACGGCCATGGCCCAGTACGCGGTGGGCCGTCGCGTGAATCTGGAAGCCGATGTCCTGGCCCGCTATGTGGCCCGACAGCTGGCCGCCCGCGACGGCGAGTGAATCGCCGCCGAACCGGCGCCCCCGACCGGACCGCAGTAGAATAGACGGATATCGATTGCGATGAGCACGGCAATGCCATGACAGACAGCAGCAGTAGCAACATCACCTCCCTCCCGGAGCGCGGCAGCGCGGGCAGCCCCCTGGCGGACATCGAGACCATCCTCGCCGAGCTTCGCGCCGGCCGGATGGTCGTGATGCTCGATGACGAGGACCGCGAGAACGAGGGCGACCTGGTGATGCTCGCCTCCCACGTACGCCCGGAAGACATCAACTTCATGGCGCGCTACGGCCGCGGCCTGATATGCCTCACCCTCACCCGAGAGCGCTGCGAGCAGCTGCGCCTGCCCCTGATGGTGAGCGAGACGGATTCGGAGCAGCGCACCAACTTCACCGTGTCCATCGAGGCGGCGGAAGGGGTGACCACCGGCATCTCGGCCCATGACCGAGCCCGCACGGTGCTGGCGGCGGTGGCGCCCGACGCGGGCCCGGCCGACCTCACCCAGCCCGGGCACATCTTCCCGCTGATGGCCCAGCCCGGCGGCGTGCTGACCCGCGCCGGCCACACGGAGGCGGGCTGCGACCTCGCCCGCCTCGCGGGAGCCGAGCCGGCAGCGGTGATCGTGGAGGTGCTGCGCGAGGACGGCAGCATGGCGCGCCGTCCGGATCTCGAGGCCTTCGCCCACGAGCACAAGCTGAAGATCGGCACCATTGCCGACCTCATCGCCTACCGCTTGCGCAACGAGCAGTCGGTCGAGTGCATCGCCACCCACACCGTACCTACGGAATTCGGTGACTTCACGTTGCACTGCTATGAGGATCATGTGGCGCGCAACGTCCATCTCGCGTTGGTCAAGGGCGATGTGAGGAGCGCAGATCCCACGCTGGTGCGCGTGCACGTGCACGAGACCTTGAGCGATGTGGTCGGCGTCACCTGGCCCTCCCTGGGCTGGCCCCTGCGGGCAGCGATGAAGCGCATCGCCGAGGAGGGCAGTGGGGTCGTGCTGATCCTGCGCGAACGCGATGATCCGCGGGTGCTGATCGAGCGCCTGCAGGGCAGTGAGCGACCACACCAGGGCACGGGCGAGGTGAGCTCGGAGCTGCGCAAGTACGGCGTGGGGGCTCAGGTGTTGCGCGATCTCGGCGTCTCGCGCATGCGCGTGCTGAGCGCGCCTAAGCGCATGCACGGCTTGTCCGGGTTCGGATTGGAAGTGGTGGAGTACGTAGACGGATGAATGGGCCGACGATCGAGACTTTGGAAGGGGCCTTGAATGGCAGCGGCGTGCGCGTCGGCGTGCTCGCCACCCGTTGGAACGACTTTATCGTCGACCGGCTCACGCGCGGTGCCGTGGGGGCGCTCACCCAGGCCGGTGTCGCCAGCAACGACATCACCCTGCTGATGGTGCCGGGTGCGTACGAACTGCCGATCGCCGCCAGCAAAGCGGCCCGTAGCGGCCGCTTCGACATGCTCGTCGCCCTGGGCACGGTGATCCGCGGCGCCACGCCGCACTTCGACTACGTGGCCGGGGAGTGCGCCAGCGGTCTCTCGCGCGTGGCTCTGGATACGGGGGTGCCCGTGGGCTTCGGCGTGCTCACCGTGGACACGCTGGATCAGGCGATCGAACGCGCCGGCGCCAAGGCGGGCAACAAGGGGGCCGAGGCGTCCCTCGCCGCGCTCGAGACGCTGGGGCTTCTGCGCCAGCTGGACGGCTGATCGAATGGGCGAGGACCCCTCATCACCATCGCTCGACGCCGGTAACGACAAGGCGGCGGGCCAAAAGGCACCCCGGCGCCCGCGCAAGCGCCGGGCGAGTGCCCGTTCGCTCGCCAGGCGTGCGGCCTGCCAGGCCTTGTATCAGCAGTTTCTGACCGGCGATCACGCGCGAGACCTCATCGCCCAGTTCTCGGATTTTCCGGGTCTCGATCGGGTGGACGAGGAGCTGTTTCGTGAGGTGCTGATGGGCGTGGAAACGCACCGCGAGGCGCTCGATGAGATGATCGAGGAGCGGGCCGACCGACCGGTCGACCAACTCGATCCCATCGAGCATGCTGTGCTGCTGATCGGCCTCTACGAGTTGCGCGAGCGGATCGAGACCCCCTATCGCGTGGTGTTAAACGAGGCGCTGGAACTGGCGCACGAATTCGGCGGGGAAGACGGCCACAAGTTCGTCAACGCCTTGTTAGACAAGGCATCGCTCACCCTGCGCAAGGTCGAGCGCGCTCGCTGAGCTATCACGCTGACCGCACCCTCACGGCGCGACGCTTCAGTCTCTCGGGAGTCGGACGATAACCCTTAGGTGAGCCTGACGATCTGAGGAGTCTTCGTGTCCGTTATCCAGCTGAACCTAGAGGATTTGAACGTCCTCGTCGTCGAACCTTCGGCTTCCCAGCGCGCTGCCATGCGCCGCCACCTCGAAACTAATGACATCAGTGACATCCAGGAGGCGGAGTCCGGTGCCCAGGCGCTGGAGATGCTACGCGCCGGCGGCTTTCGACTGGTGATCAGCTCCATGTACCTGCCGGACATGACGGCGACCGATCTGATTATCACGCTGCGCGACTCCGACGACCTGTGCGACACGCCCTTCATGCTGGTGTCCAGCGAGGAGCGCTTCAAGCACCTCGACCCGATCCGTCAGGCCGGCGTGATCGCCATCTTGCCGAAGCCGTTCACGGCGCCGGCCATTCGCCGCGCCCTGCTCAACACGCTGCACTTCCTCAATCCGGACGAGATGGATCTCGAGTACGGGGATCCTGCGCACCTGCGCGTGCTCGTGGTGGACGATGTGGCGTACGCGCGCCTGCACATCGCCAAGGTGCTGAAGTCCCTCGGTATCACCACGCTGGAGTTCGCTAAGGACGGTAAGGAAGCGGCCACGATGCTCTACCATCGCGAGTTCGATCTGATCGTCACGGACTACAACATGCCCGAGATGGACGGCTTGGAACTGACCAACTGCATACGCGATGAGATCGGCGACAACGATACGCCGATCCTCATGGTTACCAGTGAGAGCAACTCCTCGCGCCTGTCCGCGATCCAGCAGTCCGGCGTATCCGCCGTCTGCGACAAGCCCTTCGAAGCCGACACCGTCAAGCAGCTCATCTACCAGACCCTGCAAGCCTGAGCGCCGATCGGCGCCGACAGTCCGCCGAACAACTCGTTACACTGCCCGCTGGCGCGCACGGTGCGCGCGCAAGGGTGATAGGGCATGGACGAGTTCGCGCTCATCGAACGCTTCTTCGCCTCGGCCGGCGTCGAACGCCCCGAGGTGCGCCTCGGCGTGGGCGACGACGCCGCGCTGGTCGCACCGCCCCCTGATCACCTCGCGGCGATCGCCACCGACACGATCGTCAGCGGCGTGCATTTTCCGCCCGAAACGGACCCTGCGGCGATCGGCCATCGAGCCCTCGGGGTGAACCTCAGTGACCTCGCCGCCATGGGGGCGACGCCCGCGTACGCGCTGATCGCCCTGTCCCTGCCGAGAGCCGAGTCGAAATGGTTGGCCGCCTTTGCAGAGGCCTTCGGGGCCCTCGCCCACGCCCACGGGGTGGCGATCATCGGTGGCGACACGACCCGCAGCGAAGTGCTCACGGTGACCGTCACGGTGGTGGGGTGGCTTGCGCCAGGGGCGGTGGCGCTGACCCGTTCGGGGGCTCGTGCCGGCGACCTGCTCGCCGTGAGCGGCACCCCGGGGGACGCCGCCGCGGGCTTGGCGTCGCTGCGCGAAGGCGACACCAGCGCCCATGCACGCACGCTACAGCAACGCTTTGCCTTTCCCGCGCCTCGAGTGGCCTGCGGTCAGCGCCTGCTCGGCGTCGCTACGTCGGCGATCGACGTCTCCGACGGATTGCTGGCGGATGGGCAGAAGCTGGCCGAGGCGAGCGGGGCGCGTCTTGTTATCGAAGCTCGTAGCCTGCCCGTGAGCGAGGCGCTGGTGCAGGGCCATGGGCGGGATGGCGCGGAGCACTTCGCCCTCACCGGCGGTGATGACTACGAACTGCTATTCACCCTGCCGCGGGAGTGTGAACCAGCGCTCGTTGCGATCGCATCGGACGCGGCCTGCCCCCTCAGTGTGATCGGCGAGGTGGTCGAGGTCGACGGCGCCTTGGGGCCAGGGGCGAGCGTGACCCGCGACGGGTGCGCGGTGGCGTTGTCCACGGCCGGCTATCGGCACTTTCACGCATGACGGGGTCGAGTAAGCGAACACTGCCACGGCCCAGCTGGCAGGAGTTCTGGCGCCACCCGGAGCACTTGCTCGCCTTCGGCTTCGGCACGGGCTACTCGCCGGTTGCGCCTGGCACGGTCGGATCCGTGGTGGGGCTGGCGGCCTTCGTGCTCGCCGAGGGCCTGGGGCTGGGGCTCGCGGGGCATTTGCTGGTCAGTGCCATCGGTCTGGTGGCGGGTGTCGCGATTTGCCGACGCTCGTCCGAGCGCCTGGGCGTACACGATCATCCAGGCATCGTGTGGGATGAGATCGTCGGCTGCTATCTCACCTGTTCGTTGGTGCCGGAGAGCGCGGTCTGGTGGGGCGCGGCGTTCGGGGCCTTTCGGGCTTTTGACATCATCAAGCCCTGGCCGATCCGAGCGATGGATCACGGACTGCGTGGAGGGGTGGGAATTATGCTGGACGACATCGTAGCGGCGCTCTTCGCCGCCCTCAGCCTGCACGCCGTGGGTCGTCTCGGCGCCTTCCTGTGATAGCCATGAGCGACACCGATAAGCCTGTCCACAACGCGCCCGAGCGGATCGGGAAGTACCCGATCATCAAGAAGGTGGGGCGGGGGAGCACCGGCACCGTCTACCTGTCACACGACATGTTCTACGGGCGTGATGTGGCCATCAAGGTCTATCACGGCGTTAACAGTTCGGACAGCGACGCCCGCGTGGCCCGCAAGATGTTCTTCAACGAGGCCAACATGGTTGGTCGCTTGCAGCACGCGAACATCCTGCCCCTCTACGATGCCGGTGAGCACGACAACAGCTACTACGTGGTCATGGAGCACGTGCAGGGCGCTCGTACCCTGGCCCGCTTCTGCAAGGAGGAGAACCTCCTGCGCAAGGGCGATGTGATCGAGATCGCCTTCAAGTGCGCCAAGGCACTGCACTACGCCCACAACCGCGGCGTCGTCCACCGCGACATCAAGCCCAGCAACATCATGCTCACGCCGGATCGCGACGTGCGCATCATCGATTTCGGTATCGCCCTGGTGGAACAGTCCGAGGGGTCGCAGATCGAGGGCATCGCCGGCAGCCCGAGCTACATGTCGCCGGAGCAGGTGCGCTCGCAGCCGGTGACGCCGAGGTCGGATCTGTACTCCCTGGGCGTGGTCATGTACGAGCTGCTCACGGGGCAGCGACCTTTCAAGGCCGATAACCTCGCGAAGCTCCTGCACCTGATCGTCTATCGCACGCCGCAGCCCCTGCACCTGATTCGCGACGACATTCCCGAGTCGCTGGAGCACGTAGTGATGCGCGCCCTGCACAAGGATCCCGAGCAGCGCTACCGCAACGGCTTGGAGATGGCCGCGGATCTCACGCGGGCCAACCAAGAGCTGAGCCGCAACAGCGTCGCCATGCGGGTGACCGAGCAGGGGCGCTTCGAACTCCTGCGTCAGCTACGCTTCTTCCACGACTTCCAGGCATCGGAGATCTGGGAGGTGTTGCAGGCGGGCGAGTGGCGCGAGTACGAAGCCGACGAGGAGATCGTGCGCGAAGGCCAGCTCGACGATCGCTTCTACGTGCTCATCAAGGGCACGGTGAAGGTGCATCGCGGCGGTCATGCGCTCGGCAAGCTCTCGCGCGGAGACTGCTTCGGCGAGTCGAGCTACGTGCGCCGCGCGCGACGCACGGCGACGATTCAAGCGGACGGCGAGGTCACCCTCCTGCAGGTGAGCTCGACGCTCCTGGAACAGCTGAGCTCCTCCTGCCAGCTGCGCTTCATGCGCGTGTTTCTACGCTCGCTGGTGGAGCGACTGCAGAACGTGGAAGCGGAGCTGTCGGGCAAGGCCCTCGGCGAGAGCGCCGATCCCACGGCGCCGCCGGAGTCCTTCGCTAACGCGGGCTAGGGCTTACGCGTCTTCCGTCTCGGCGTCCTTGTCGCACTCGATCAGTGCGTAGGCCGAGTGGTTGTGGATGGACTCGAAGTTCTCGCTCTCCACCACGTAGCCGCGGATGCGATCGTCCTCGTTCAGGCGCAGGGCCACGTCGCGCACGATGTCCTCGACGAACTTCGGGTTGTCGTAGGCACGCTCCGTCACGTACTTCTCGTCCGGGCGTTTCAGGATGCCGAAGAGCTCGCAGGACGCTTCCTTCTCGGCCATGTCGATCAGCTCTTCGATCCACACGAAGCCGTCGATACGCGCCGTGATGGTGATGTGCGAGCGCTGGTTGTGGGCGCCGTAGTCCGAGATGCCCTTTGAGCAGGGGCACAGGCTCGTGACGGGCACCACCACCTTCACTTTGGTATTGACCTTACCCTCGTGGATCTCGCCGATGAGGCTCGCCTCGTAGTCCATGAGGCTTTCGACGCCGGACTTCGGCGCCTTTTTCATCACGAAGTAGGGGAAGCTCATCTCGATATGGCCGGTCTTCGCCTCCAGGCGGTCCGCCATCTGCTCGAGCATATCGCCGAAGTTGTGTACGGAGATCTCCTTCTCGTACATGCTCAGGATTTCGACGAAGCGGCTCATGTGCGTGCCCTTGAAGTTGTGGGGCAGGCGCACGTACATGTTGAACTTGGCTACCGTGTTCTGTTCGCCGCCGGATCGGTCCATGACCCGCACGGGATGGAAGATGTCCTTGATCCCCACCTTGTCGATCGGCATGCGCCGCGTGTCCGGATGGTTCTGGACGTCATCGATGGGACTGACGTTGGTCGCGCTCATATGTCGAAATCCTTGAAAGCTAAGCTGCACCACACCGTGCCGCCCCGTTATTCGTACCGAGGGCCGAGAAGGGTGCACATTGGGCTCAGTATAGCCCCCGTGGGCGGCATTTCGAGGACAGACCGGCAACCGATGCCGCGCCTGGGGAGACCGCTAAGCCGCGGTTAGTAGGGAGAAATGTGGGCGCTCGGGCGGCGTTTCAAGGGCGCCGGGGCTGGCGACCGGACCTATGCAGAGCTTCCCTAGTAGTCACGCTCGATGATGTAGGCCGCCAGCCAGCGCAGGGGTTCCGCCTTGTCGCCGAAATCCGCCAGGGCATCGAGCGAGGACTGATACAGCTCGCGAGCGATGCGCTTGGCCTCGTCCAGGCCGACGATGCTCGGGTAGGTGGGCTTGTGGCGGGCCTCGTCGGCGCCCGGGGTCTTGCCGAGGCGCTCCGCTTCACCCTCCACGTCCAGGATATCGTCCTGCACCTGGAAGGCGTGCCCGGCGAGTTCGGAGAAGCGCTCCAGGGCAGCGCGACGCTCCGGCGAGAGGTCCGTGCGGCAGTGGGCGGCGAGCAGGACGGAGGCGCGGATCAGGGCGCCCGTCTTCAGCCGATGCATGAAGGCGAGCTCGTCGCGGGACATGGGCTTGCCCGTGTTTTCGACGTCGATCGCCTGGCCGCCGGCCATGCCGGAGGGGCCCGCGGCCGTGGAGAGCAGGTTGATCATCGCCAGGCGTGTGTCTGTGTCGCGCTGGAGGGTGGGATCGGTCCCCAGGATCTCGAAGGCCAGCACCTGCAGGGCGTCGCCCACCAGGATGGCCGTGGCTTCGTCGTAGGCGATGTGGCAGGTGGGCCTGCCGCGGCGCATGTCGTCGTCGTCCATCGCCGGCAGGTCGTCGTGCACCAGTGAGTAGGCGTGAATCAACTCGATCGCGCAGGCGGGGGCGTCCAGCACCGCAGGGTCGAGGTCCAGCACCTCTCCGGTGAAATAGACCAGCAGCGGGCGCACCCGTTTGCCGCCGCCGAGGGCCACGTAGCGCATGGCCTCGTGTAGCCGGCGCGGGATCTGGTCCTCCGGTGGCAGGCGATCGCTGAGCGCGGCTTCGACGCGGGCCTGGTAGGCCGCCATTCGCTGGTGCGGGTCCATCTCGCGTCCTACTCCTGGCGCTCGCCGAAGGGGGTGAGGCTCTCGCCGTCCGGACCGGCCAGGGCGTCGATCTTCTGCTCGGCTTCCCGCAGGGCCTGCTGGCAGCTACGGGTGAGGGCGATGCCGCGCTCGAACTGCGCTAGCGAGTCCTCCAGGGAGAGGTCGCCCTTCTCCATGCGGGCGACCAGGGTCTCGAGCTCTTCCAGGGAGCGCTCGAAGTCCGGTTGAGCGGCAGATTTTGCTTTGGAATCAGCGTCGGTCACGTTCGTTCCGAGGGTTGGTGTCGTTGATCTGTGCGCCTGATCGCGGGCGTTTTCGGCGGTGAAAAGCAACCACCGCCGCCGCGTTGCCGCGAATGATAGGGACTATGTCAGAATCCAGCAACGCGGCCACGCGGGCCCATTGGTACCGCCTTGCGTCGCGACTTAGACCGAATCTAGTATCGTGACGTGACATCACGCCAGCCAGGAGAGACGACGTATGGAACTGAAGGGCAGCAAGACTGAGCAAAATCTGAAGGACGCCTTCGCGGGCGAGTCGCAGGCCAACCGCCGCTACCTGTACTTCGCATCGAAGGCCGACGTGGAGGGCTACAACGACATCGCTGCCGTGTTTCGCTCCACCGCAGAGGGTGAGACGGGCCACGCCCACGGTCACCTGGAGTACCTGGAAGCCGTCGGTGATCCGGCCACGGGCAAGCCCATGGGCGGCACGGCCCTGAACCTCGAGTCCGCGATCGCGGGCGAGACCCACGAGTACACCGATATGTACCCGGGCATGGCGAAGTCGGCGCGCGAAGAGGGCTTCGACGAGATCGCTGACTGGTTCGAGACCCTGGCCAAGGCCGAGCGCTCTCACGCCAATCGCTTCCAGAAGGCGCTCGACACGATGGAGTGACGCGGTCGCGCTCCGCGTTACGCCTCACCTAACGGGCGTATCGCAACGGGCTACGGCGTTCGGCGCCTCAGCGTCGAACGCCGGCTCGATTCCAACGCCGGTGCGGTGGCGAAGGCGCCGCCCGCGGACCCCATCCGTGTCAAAGGCCCTGCGAGGCAAGCCGTCCATGAGCTCCACCCCTCCCAAGACACCCCGCGAGGGGAGCGTCGACGCCCCGATCCGTCACCCGATCGATTGGAAAAGTCCCACGTTCCACGACGAGGACGCGCTCTACGCCGAGATGGAACGCGTGTTCGACGTGTGCCACGGCTGCCGCCGTTGCTTCAGCCTGTGCCACGCCTTCCCGCTGCTGTTCGATGCGATCGACGAGAGCCACACCATGGAGGTGGATGGCCTGGAGCGGAAGACCTACTGGGATGTGGCCGAGCACTGTTACCTGTGTGACATGTGCTACCTCTCCAAGTGTCCCTACGTGCCGCCCCACGAATTCAATATCGACTTCCCCCATCTGATGCTGCGCGCGAAGTCGAAGGCCTTTCAGGAGGGTCGCCCGCAAGCGCGGGACAAGATCCTGAGCGCGACGGACAAGGTCGGCGCAATCGCCGGGATCCCGGTCGTCGCTCAGGCGGTTAATGCAATCAATAGCACGGGGTTCGGGCGAAGCGTGCTCGAGAGCGCCCTCGGCGTCGCCAAGGACGCGCCCGTGCCGAAGTACCACAGCAAGTCCCTGCGCGCACAGGTAGGCAAGCGAGCTTCGAGCGTTCGCGAGCCGCAGGCGGTCAACGGCACCACGGGCCGGGTCGCCCTGTTCGGCACCTGTTACGGCAATCGCAACGAGCCCGATCTAGGCCTCGACCTGATCAAGGTGTTCGAGCACAACGGCATCGAGGTGACATTGACGCCCAAGGAGCGCTGCTGCGGCATGCCGAAGCTCGAGCTGGGCGATCTCGAATCGATCGACAAGGCGCGCGAGGCCAACATCCCCGTGCTGGCAGCGTTGGTGGACGAGGGCTACGACCTCGTGGGTCCCGTGCCCTCGTGCGTGCTCATGTTCAAGCAAGAGCTCCCCCTGCTGTTCCCGGAGGACGACCAGGTGGCGAAGGTGCGCGATGCCTTCTTCGACCCCTTCGAGTACCTCATGCTCCGCCACAAGGGCGGCGCCCTGAACACCGACTTCAAGAACTCTCTAGGTAACATCTCCTACCACGTGGCTTGCCACCTGCGCGTGCAGAACATCGGCTTGAAGACCCGCGACGTGCTGGCCCTGGTGCCGGACACGCAGGTCGATCCGATCGAGCGTTGCTCGGGCCACGACGGCACCTACGGCGTGAAGAAGGAATACCGCCAACAGTCGATGAAGATCGCGAAACCGGTGATCCGCAAGGTAGAGCAGGCCAAAGCCGACTACTACGCGAGCGATTGCCCCATGGCGGGGCACCAGATCGAATCGGGGTTGAGCGATGACGCGAAAACGATGCCGACCCACCCGCTGCGCCTGCTGGCCATTGCGTATGGCCTCGCAGCAACGCAGGATGAGGCATCGCACTCGACTCGCTCGCGCTGAGCGAGGCATTAGGAGGACATAAGCCATGGCAGCTGAGAAGCTCACCCGCGATACGCTCATGGGCCTTGAGCAATACGCTGAAGAGCGTACCGAATTCCGTCGTAAGGTAATGGCGCACAAGGCCAAGCGCCGCGCCCACATCGGCGACAACGCCACGTTCATCTTCGAAGACCGCCTGACGATGCAGTACCAGGTGCAGGAGATGCTACGGATCGAGCGCATCTTCGAGGCCGCCGGCATCGAGGAGGAACTCGGCGCCTACAACCCGCTGATCCCGGACGGTGACAACTGGAAGGCCACGTTCCAAGTGGAATTCGACGATCCGAAGGAGCGTGCCGAGCGACTGACGCAGCTCATCGGCATTGAAGATCGCGTCTGGGTGCGCGCTGGAGTCGACGGCGAGCGCGTCTACGCAATCGCCGACGAAGACCTCGATCGCGCGACGGAGGAGAAGACCTCCGCGGTTCATTTCCTTCGCTTCCAGCTCGACGCGAGCTTCATCCAGGCACTGAAGGGCGGCGCCGTCTTAGCGATGGGTATCGACCACGCGAACTACGACCATGCCCTCGAGCCGGTACCCGATCACCTGCGGGAATCACTCCTCGCCGACCTCGACTGACGCGAGCGCACCGCGGGCCGCCACGGCCCGCGGTGCCTGCGTTCATCGGTGCCGCGCGAGACGGTCTCGATCGCGCTCCGGGCACTCCCGCTTTTCGCGTACCATGCGCGGATGAGCAAGAAGGACTACTCCGCTTCCGACATCGAGGTACTGTCAGGCCTCGACCCCGTGCGCCGACGCCCCGGCATGTACACGGACACCACCCGCCCCGATCACCTCGCCCGTGAAGTCATCGATAACGCCATCGACGAAGCCCTTGCCGGACACGGCAAGCGCCTGGTGGTGAGCGTCTACACCGACGGCTCCTTGCAGGTGGACGACGAGGGGCGCGGGATGCCGGTCGACGTGCATCCTGAAGAGAAGGTGCCGGGGGTCGAGTTGATCCTCACCCGTCTGCATGCCGGCGGAAAGTTCTCCAACACCGCCTACGGTTTCTCGGGCGGCCTGCACGGCGTGGGCGTGTCGGTGGTGAATGCCCTGTCGACGCGCCTGACGGTCGACATCCGTCGCGACGGTGCTACCTGGGCCATGGCCTTCGCCGATGGCGAACGCACGGAGAAGCTGAAGAAGACCGGCAAGGCCAAGCGTGGCCAGACCGGCACCACCGTGCGTTTCTGGCCGGATCCGAAGTACTTCGACGCCGCCAACTTCTCGATTCCCCGCATGCGCCACCTGCTGCGCGCCAAGGCCGTACTGTGCCCGGGCCTGGAAGTGACGCTGGTGCAGGAGAAGTCCGGTGAGCGCGAGACCTGGCTCTACGCCGGCGGCCTCACGGATTACCTGACAGAAGCGTGTGGTGAGCAGCCCATGCTGCCGTCCACCCCCTTCGCGGGCGACCTCGACGGCGAGCGCGAGGCGGCCGAGTGGGCGCTTGCCTGGCTGCCGGAGGGGGGCGAGCCCCTGGCCGAGAGCTACGTGAACCTCATTCCAACCGCACAGGGCGGCACCCACGTGAACGGCCTGCGCATGGGCATCACCGAAGCCCTGCGCGACTTCTGCGAGCTGCGCAACCTGCTACCCCGGGGCGTGCGGATCACGCCGGAAGATGCGTGGGATCGCGTGAGCTTCGTGCTGTCGGTGAAGATGCAGGAGCCGCAGTTCTCCGGTCAGACGAAGGAGCGCCTGTCCTCGCGCGAGTGTGCGGCCTTCGTGCAGGGCGTGGTGCGCGATGCCTTCATCCTCTGGCTGAACCAGCACGTGGAGAGCGGTGAGCAGATCGCCCAGCTCGCCATCGAGGCGGCTACCGCGCGCAGCAAAGCCGCGCGCCAGGTGGTGCGCAAGCGCGTGACGGCGGGCCCCGCCTTGCCCGGCAAGCTGTCCGATTGCTCCAGCCAGGACCCGGCGCGCACGGAGCTGTTCCTGGTGGAGGGCGATTCCGCCGGCGGCTCGGCGCGCCAAGCCAGGGATCGTGAATTCCAAGCTGTCATGCCCCTGCGCGGCAAGATCCTGAACACCTGGGAAGTCTCGCCGGCGGAGGTGCTCGCGAGCCAGGCCGTGCACGACATCAGCGTGGCCATCGGTGTGGATCCCGGCACGAGTGACCTCAAGGGCCTGCGCTACCAGCGCATCTGCATCCTCGCCGACGCCGACTCGGACGGCCAGCACATCGCCACGCTCCTGTGCGCCTTGTTCCTGCGCCACTACCGACCGCTGGTGGCCCAGGGGCATGTCTACGTGGCCATGCCACCACTGTACCGCATCGATGTGGGCAAGCATGTGTTCTACGCTCTGGATGAGGCGGAGTTGCAGGGGCACCGAGATCGGATCACCGCGGAGAAGCTGACAGGTAAGGTCAGTGTTACGCGCTTCAAGGGTCTTGGTGAGATGAGCCCCGGGCAGCTTCGCGAGACCACCATCGCGCCGCAGACCCGTCGCCTGGCGCGCCTGACGATCGGCGACAACGGGGCGAGGGAGCCGGGCGATGAGTCGCTCAGCGCGGACCAACTGCTCGACATGCTGCTGGCCAAGAAGCGTGCCTCGGACCGTCGCGCCTGGCTCGAGCGCAAGGGCAATCTCGCCGAGCAATTGTGATCCCGCCCGAGCCGCCAACGCCCCGCCGCCCCGGCCGGGCGTGCCTATGAGATACACCAGGGAGCTGATCGATTGATGCAAGATCAATCACTTGATTTCGAAGGGATCGAGCCGATGGCGCTCGAGGTCTTCACGGAGAAGGCCTACCTCGACTATTCCATGTACGTGATCCTCGATCGCGCCCTGCCGCAGGTGAGCGACGGCCTGAAGCCGGTGCAGCGGCGCATCACTTACGCCATGAGCGAACTGGGCCTCGCCGCGGGTTCGAAGCCGAAGAAGTCCGCGCGCACGATCGGCGACGTGATCGGCAAGTATCATCCCCACGGCGACTCCGCGTGCTACGAAGCGCTGGTGCTGATGGCCCAGCCCTTCTCCTACCGCTATCCCGTGATCGACGGCCAGGGCAACTTCGGCGCCCAGGACGACCCGAAGTCCTTCGCCGCCATGCGCTACACCGAAGCGCGCCTCTCGCCCTACGCGGCGACGCTCCTGAGCGAGCTCGGCCAGGGCACGGTGGAGTGGGGCCCCAACTTCGACGGCACCCTGGACGAGCCCCTGTCGTTGCCGGCGCGCCTGCCGAACGTGCTCCTGAACGGCGCCATGGGCATCGCCGTCGGCATGTCGACGGACATCCCACCGCACAACCTGCGCGAAGTCGCCGCCGCCGCCGGCGCGATGCTGCGTTCCCGACGTCCGAGCATGGACGAGATCCTGGATATGGTGCCAGCGCCGGATTTCCCCACCGGAGGTGAGATCGTCACCCCGCGGGAGGATCTGAAGGCGATCTACCGCACGGGCAACGGCACCTTGCGCCTGCGTGCCACCTGGGAGCGCGAGGACGGCGACATCGTCATCACCGAATTGCCCTATCAGGTGTCTAGCGCCAAGGTGCAGGAGCAGGTGGCGGCACAGATGCGGGCCAAGAAGCTGCCGATGGTGGAGGACATGCGCGATGAGAGCGATCATCGCAGCCCGACCCGCCTGGTGCTCGTGCCGCGCTCGAACCGGGTGGATGCGGAGGCGGTGATGAGCCACCTCTTCGCCACCACAGACCTCGAGCGCACCGTGCGCATCAACTTGAATGCCATCGGCCTCGACGGTCGTCCCCGCGTGTTCTCCCTGCGCGCCCTGCTCGAGGAGTGGGTGACCTATCGCATCGAGACGGTGCGGCGCCGCTTGCAACACGAGCTGGACCGCATCCTCGATCGCCTGCACGTGCTGGACGGCCTGATCATCGCGTTCCTCAACATCGATGAGGTGATCGCGATCATCCGCAACGAGGACCACCCGAAATCAGCCCTCATGGCGCGCTTCAACCTCAGCGACCGCCAGGCCGAGTCGATCCTGGAGCTGCGCCTGCGTCGCCTGGCGAAGCTCGAGGAGATGCGCCTGCGGGCAGAGCAGGGTGAGCTGACCACGCGCCGGCAGCAGATCGAGACTGTGCTCGCCAACGACACGCGCCTGCGTCGCCAGGTCCGCGAGGAGCTCACGGCCGACGCGCAGGAGTACGGCGACGACCGGCGCACCCGCCTGGTGGAGCGTCCGCCGGCGAAGGCCATCGACACAGCCTCCCTGGTGCCCACGGAACCCGTCACCGTGGTGCTCTCCGAGCGCGGTTGGATCCGCGCCGCCAAGGGCCACGAGGTGGATGGCGCCGCCCTGAACTACAAGGCCGGCGACGGCTTCCTGCAGGCGGCCCGCGGGCGCAGCTCGGAGCAGGCCGTCTTCCTCGATAGCACCGGGCGAACCTACTGCGTGGCAGCGCACACGATGCCCTCGGCCCGTGGTCAGGGCGAGCCCCTCGCCGGGCGCGTCTCGGCGCCGGACGGCGCCACCTTCCGCGGCGTGCTGATCGGGCCGGAGGACACGCGCTGCGTGCTCAGCACCGATGCCGGCTACGGCTTCGTCGCGGGCCTTGCCGATCTCATGTCACGCAACAAGTCCGGCAAAGTAGCGCTGTCCGTGCCGAAGGGAGCTCAGGTGCTCGCGCCGGCGCCCCTGCCCGTTGGCGCAGAGATGGCGTCGCTGCGCGTGGCGGCCGTGTCGTCCGATGGGCATCTGCTCGTCTTCCCCCTGAGCGATCTGCCGGCCCTTGCTAGGGGCAAAGGAAACAAGATCATTAGTCTACCTGCGGCAAAGGGAGAGAAGGCGCCGACGATGATCGGGCTGGTGGTGGTAGGCCCGCGCGATGGCCTGGCGCTGGAGGCTGGCAAGCGCCGCATGACGCTCAAGCGCGGCGATCTCGAGCACTACGAGGGCACGCGCGGTCGCCGGGGCAACATGCTGCCGCGAGGCTGGCGCAAGGTGCAGAGCGTCACCCTGGCCTAGCCCACTAGGGGACTTTGGTCAGGGTGAAGCGTACGGCGTTGGCCTGCGCTTCGCTTCCCCACCGGCAGGGTAGGGTGCTCTGCGCTGCTTCGGCGTCGAGGCTGCAGGTGAACGTGTCAGGCGCGTAGACCCCTTCGATGGCTGGCCCCGCCACGAGGCGCGGGGCGCTGCCCGCTAGCACGATCAACTGACCTGCGTCGTCGATCGTAAGCGCGAGATCCTGGCGGATGGTGCGAATGGCCCCGGGCCTGTCGCTGGCGTAGTACCGAATGTCCAGGGTGCCGTCGGTGAGCGATTCCCCTAGGTGCACGGTGAAAGCGTAGTGCTCCTCGAGATCGCCTCGAAGTAACAGCACCTCGGACGCCTGCCAGTGACCGGCCAGGCGCGAAGGGTCGGCATCCACTCCCGGCGTGCAGCCGACCACGAGTGTCGCCAGCAAGGCGGGCGCGAACCTCGGTAGGTGCAGTTCAGAGATCGCCACGATCGACCGGTTTAGAACGGGTTGAGCTCGTAGCCCTCGGCGGCGAGCACCGCGTGCGCGGTCATCGCCGAGAGCGACATCTCCACGCCCGGAAGCAGCTGATCTGCGCTCACCTCGTAGTAGGCGGCGCTCTGCCCGCACACGTAGAGGCGCACATCGTGCTCGCGCAGAGCGGCGACCAGGGCGGCGTTGTCCTTCGGCGTCTGCGTGGAGGCCTTCCCGGTGAGCACATCGAACACGGCCCGACCGTGAATGACCACCGCCACGTGCAATCGCTCCGCCGGCACGCCGCTGCGGGTGTGCATGTTCAGAAAGCGCGCTGCCGTCACCAAGCTTCGGCTCAGTTCCCCATCCTTCGCGCCCTCGGAGACGTCGAAGCGCACGCGCAGGTGCATGTCTTCTGGGATTGGGGCCGCGCCTTCGACGGTGGCCGCGGGCCCGAATTCTTCGAGCAGGGGGCCGGTGGTGAAGGCGGCCATGGAGTCGGCGTGGCATGGCGCGCCAGCGAACAGGCCGGCGACCAGCAGTGGTAGCAATCTCGGGAGTCTGAGCGGGGAAACGACGGGCATCGGGCAGCCTCGGCAGCAGCGGTGGTCAGGTGGCTGCTAGCGTACTCGGCTTGGCGGTCTCCGTCAGCGCGGTGCCGCCTCCGCTCGCGCCCGTTCGAGCCAACCGTCGACCGGTGCTCCGCACCGTTCGGCCAGTTGCTCGAGCTCCGCGAGGTAGTACTCCGAAAGCGAGCGACGAATGGCGGCAGGCATCTGCGTGTGAGTGCGTGTGCTGCCAGCGTTGACCCGTTTGGCCAGGGTGGCAGCCGGGATCTCGCGCCGTGCCACCTGAAGATGATCGGTGATTCGGTCCAAGGTGCCTTGGGGGTCGCTGCGGATGTGGTCCTGGTATTCGATCAGGAACCGATCCCCCGTGTAGTGCTGGCCCCAGGCGTCCAGCGTGTGCAGGTAGTGACCCTCCACGTGGGCGGCCGGATGCGCGAGGTAGCGGGCAAAGTCGGCCTCGGTGATCTGCTCTAGGGGGCGCTCCAGCATCAGGGGCAACATCATGCGGGCGTTGGACCAGGCGCGCTCCACCGGATCGCGCATCAGGAAGATCACCCTCAGGTGTGGAAAGCCCTCCCGGATCTCCTCCACCGCATAGGCGGGTAGCGATGCGTAGAACGGGGTGATGTCGCCGCTGACCCGACCGCGGGCGGGATCGAAGAGCGAGGCGTACCAGTCGAAGTCGCCCGGGCCCCTCAGGAACTTGATCATCCACGGGATGGGGAACCCCGCACGCGGCGACAGGGCGCGCCGGAGGGCGCGCTGGATCACCCGTCGCGGGTGATCGCGAAACAGGCCGAACCAACCCATTCGCCTGCCGGGCGGGGCCTCACTGCCCTCGATGGGATAGCGCTTGTTGAAGTAGCGCACCTCCTTCTCCGGTGGCAGCCAGACCTCGGGATGCGTGGCGAGCTGTTGATAGAGCCAGGTGGTGCCGCACTTGGGCGCGCCGATGCAGAGAAAGGTGGGTTGGCGACGCGCGGATGCGGCTGACATGGCGACGAGGGGCTCGCGGCTGAAACAAGGCGGAATCGGCGGGCCAGCGGGGAGGCCTCGTAGGACTCGACGCCAGCGCGCGCGCCTACCGGTGGGCGCCCGCGCAGTCTACCAGCGGTGCCAGAGGATCAGGGGCCGTTGGTGCCCGTGCCGTCCATGACCACCGCTTCGGGCGCCTGCACGTAGTGCCCTTGCACATAGTAGCCCTGGATGAACTCGACGCCGATGGACCACAGGGCGGCCATGGTGTTGGCGTCCTCGACCCGCTCGGCGATGGCCACGATGTCCCGATCCGTCGCCTCCTTCACCAGGCTGCGCACGTGATCCTGCAGGTCGCTGCTGGTGGGGAACCCTTGCATCAGCGAGCCGTCGATCTTGATGAAGTCGATGGGGATGGACTCGAGCAGCAGGCGCGGCTCGCTGCCGAGGCCGAAGTGCTCCAGGCAGAAGCCGCAACCGATGCGGCGGGCGTCCTTCGCCATGTCGCTTGCCGCACCGAGGTTGTCGGTGGCGTGGGTCTCCGTGACCTGCAGTACGAGGCGGTCCGGTTTGATGTTGGCGTTGCTCAGCTGTTGGCTCAGCCAATCCGCCAGGGAGCGATCGGGCAAGGAGTCCCTGGAGACGCGCACGAACAGCTTGGTGAGTTCCTGGTCGTTGGCGGCGCCGATCGCGCGCGCCATCACCCAGCGGTCGATGGCGCGCATCATGCCGTTGCGTTCCGCGGCGGGCAGGAACTGGTTCGGAAGCACCTCGCCGTCACCGGCATCCATCATGCGGATCAGCACGTCGAACATCTCGGTGCCGCGCTCTTCGAGATCCGCGATAGGTTGGTAGGCGAGGCGGAAGCCGTCGTTGCGCATGGCATGGTTGATACGCTTGACCACGGCCTTGTCGTCGGCCGTCTGCTCCAGGGAGACGCCATTGGCGTCGTGGAGAATCACATCGTCTTCGCCCGTTTCCTGCGCCTTGCGCGAGGCGCGAGCGGCTTTGGAGGCGAGCGAGGAGAGGTCGTCGCTGCGCCCCTTCACGGCCGCGCCCACACAGGCGCGTACCTTGACGTCCTCGCCGGAGAGCAAGAACGTCAGGTTAGAGATCTTCTTCAGTAAGGCCTCGCCCCAGGCCTCGATGTCTCGGGTGGCGCCGCGGTCGGCGAGCACGCAGAAGTTACCGCCGGCGAGCTGCCCCCAGATATCGCCCGGGTGCACCGAGTCGGCGATCGTGTCCGCCAGTCCGTGCAGGATCTCTTCGAAGCCGAGGGGGCCCCAGCGCTCCACCAGGGCGTTCATCTTGTCGATGCGCACGTGGTAGAGCACGCGTAGGCCACCGGCGTGATTGCGCTCGAGCCCGTCCGTGACCTTCTGCAGGAAGTTGCGCCGTTGGTGAAAGGGGAGGAAGGGATCGCCGCCGGCGCGCGCGGCGCCCGCGCCCTTGGCATCGGCGCTGGCCGGGGCGCTGGCTTCGCTTGCTGCGTCGTTCGCTTCTGCCTCGGCAGCGTCGCGACGAGCCGGCGTGAGTTCGATGCGCACGGCATCGTCGCCGTCGAAGAGATCCGCCTCCAGCATCGCGTCCACGGGCTGGCCTTTGGGTCCGTCCGAATCCTCGTCATTGCCGAGTACGCGGCAGCGCAGGGAGTCGTCACGCCACATGCCCTTCTGGCACGCGACGAGGGCGCCCTTGAGAGCGACGCGGCTGTCCGCAGCGAAGACGTCCATGACCGGCATGGCCACGAGGTCCGCCACGTCTTCCAGGCCGAGCAAGGTGACGCAGGCCAGGTTCGCATCGGCCACCACACCTTCCTGCGCCCACAGAAAGGCGCGCGTGCTCTCGCTCGTCAAGCGTTCGACCTGGTCGCGGAACCCGGCGACCTGGGTCTGGGCCTCGGCGAGTTCCGCCGCGGCGGTGGCGAGGCGTACTTCACGTGCGATGACGTTCACCGCCCGCGCCTGGGCGGAGAGGGAGATGGCGTCGTTGGCGCCCTGGGACAGGGCGGACTCGATCAGCGACTCGTCCACCAGATCCGCCACCAGCAGGGCCGAAGCGGTGGGCACGTGCTCGTCGCGCCAGCCGAGCGTATCGCCCAGCTGATCGGCCTCCAGCACCAGCAGGGCGGAGGGTAGCGGCTCCGGCAGGCGCTCCTCCGGCAGCGACTCGGCGTCCGCCACCCAATGGCAGTTTGCCTGCAGCCCGGAGGAGATCATCAACGACTGGATGCGCTCCAGGTCGTCCTGGTCCGGCGTGATGATGAAGACGTTGGCGGTGGAGAGCTGGTTCACTGAGTCCTCACGACGCAGACACGGCAATAGGGCGGCGAGCCAGTTGCCTTGCACCCTAGGGGGCCGAGCGCGCTGCACCCAGCACGCTAGATTCTGCGGAGAAACGCGCCGCCGCGGCCGCGACGCTGTTCACACGGAGTGCCTACCCTGGCAAAGCCGTCTACTGGTTCTCGTTGTGGTGACGGCCACTCGTCCCTTTTGAGTAGCCTACCCCAACCTGTTCCGAGATTGACAGATGGAATATGGCAAGCGCGTGCGTCTCCTCCCAACGACGCCCAGCGTGGAGATGCCCTGGGCGATCGCCTATGATTGCGCCCTCTTTTAATGCCTCCCCGAGGCCCGACAGGTACCGAGATGGCCAGCTACAGCACCAACGAGTTTCGTTCCGGCTTGAAGATACTGATCGACGGCGATCCCTACGCCATCGTCGAGAACGAGTTCGTGAAGCCCGGTAAGGGGCAGGCCTTCAATCGGGTCAGGGTGCGCAACCTGAAGACCGGCCGGGTGACCGATCGGACCTGGAAGTCCGGCGATTCGGTAGAAGCCGCCGACGTGATGGACACGGAGATGCAGTACCTCTACACGGACGGCGAATTTTGGCACTTCATGGTGCCGGCGAACTACGAGCAGTACGCCGCCGATGCCAAGACCGTGGGTGATGCCGCGCAGTGGCTGAAGGAAGAGGCGATCTGCCAGATCACCCTGTGGAACAATGAGCCGCTCGCCGTGTCCGCGCCCAACTTTGTTGAGATGACCATCACGCAGACCGATCCGGGCGTGAAGGGCGACACCGCCCAGGGCGGTACCAAGCCCGCCACCCTGGAGACAGGGGCGGTGGTGCGCGTGCCGCTGTTCGTCGAGCAGGGTGAGATGATTCGCGTGGACACGCGGACCGCCGAGTACGTCTCACGCGTCAAGGAGTGATCGACCGCGCGGCGGCGCCGCGTCCCTGGTCGCCGAGCGCGAACGCCGACGCCATCCGCGCCCGCGCCACCCTCTACCAGTCGCTGCGTGCCTTCTTCGCCGCCCGTGACGTGCTCGAGGTGGATACGCCCATGCTCTCTCGGGCGAGCGGCACCGATCCTGCCCTGGCGCCGTTGGCCGTGCCCCGCTGCGCTGGCCGTCCCGCCTGGCTGCACACCTCTCCCGAGTTTGCGATGAAGCGCCTGCTGGCGAGCGGGATCGGGGATATCTTCCAGCTCTGCCACGTCTTTCGCGACGACGAATCCGGACGCCATCACAACCCTGAGTTCACCATGCTCGAGTGGTATCGCCTGGGCTTCGATCACCATCGACTGATGGACGAGGTGGACGACCTGCTGCGCACCGTGCTCCCGCCAGCTCGTCTGCGGCAACCGACAGCCAAGGTGACTTTTCACGCCGCCGTGGCCCAGGCCACCGGCCTCGATGCGGACATGGCCACCGTGCCGGCCTTGCTCAATTGCCTGGCGGCCGCCGGTGTGCCAGCGCCCGAGGCGTGTCGCGACGATCGCGAGGCGCTGTTGGACCTCGTGCTCGGGGATGTGATCGGACCGACCCTGGGCCAGGAAGGGCCGGTGATGGTCTACGACTACCCGGCGAGTCGCGCCGCCTTGGCGCGGGTGCGCCCCGGCTTGCCCCCGCGAGCGGAACGCTTCGAGCTCTACCTGCAAGGGGTGGAGCTAGCTAATGGATTTAATGAGCTGACGGATAGCGAAGAGCAGCGCCGTCGCTTCGCTGCGGAAAGCGCCGAGCGCGAGCGCGCCGGATTGCCCAGCCTGCCCATGGACGATGCGTTCCTGGATGCCCTCGACCACGGCCTGCCTCCCTGCGCGGGGGTGGCCCTCGGCGTGGACCGCTTGCTGATGCTCATGCTGGGCGCGGCCCATCTCGATGAGGTGCTGGCATTTCCCCTGAGTCGCGCCTGAGCCCGCATCCACTACCCGACAGGACCCACTCCATGGCATCGACCGATTCCGCCGCCGTCGACTACGAGTTCCTCGCCAGCTCCCTGGACGCGCTCCTGGGTGCTGAGGACGATCTCATCGCCAACGCCGCCAACACCTCATCGCTGCTCTACCACGCGTTGCCGGCCGTGAACTGGTTGGGGTTCTACTTCACGCGTGCGCAAGGTGAGGACCGACAACTCGTGCTCGGCCCGTTTCAGGGCAAGAGCGCCTGCGTGCGCATCGATTGGGGACGTGGCGTCTGCGGCACCGCCGCCGCCACCCGCACCACCCAGCGCGTGGCCGACGTGCACGCCTTCGAAGGCCACATCGCCTGCGACCCGGACTCGCGCTCAGAGGTGGTCGTGCCCCTGATCGACGGGCGGGGCGAGGTGGTGGGCGTGCTCGATGTCGACAGCGCAACGCCGGACCGCTTCGACGCTCGCGATCAGCGCGGCCTCGAAGCGCTGGCGGCGGTTTTCATGCAGCGCTGGCCCGTGCATCAGCCTTGATCGGCAAGGCGCTTGAGCACCGCTAGGTCCTGCCGGATCGTATCCGCCACCAGTGGTGGCGGCGGATTGAACACGGCGGCGATGCGACCTTCGGGATCTACCACCAGTACTGCGGCCGAGTGATCCACCGTGTACTCGCCGTCGTCGCCGAGCGGCACCTTGCCGTAGGCGATGGCCGCGGCCGCTGCGAAATCAGCGATCGCCTGCGCACTGCCGGTGACGCCCACCACATCCTCGCCGAAGCGGGCCACGTAGGCCGCCATGCGTTCGGGCGTGTCGCGTTCGGGGTCGACGCTGACGAGCACGATCTGCGCGGCTGGTGCGTCCTGCGCCGAGGTCGGGGCCACCGCTTGCGACAGGGTGCTCAGGGTGAGCGGACACACGTCCGGGCAGTGGGTGAAGCCGAAGAAAAGCAATCGCCAGCGTCCCTCGATATGCTCGCGGGTGAAGGGGGCACCTTCGTCGTCCACCAGGGCGAAGGCGGGGAGCGGACGGGGCTGCGGGTAGGCCGTCGCCATCGCCAGCGTGCTCGCAGGCGCCGCCATCCAGCGGGACAGGGTGATCCCCGCGACTACGGCGAGGACGCTGAGCAAGATCAGGCCGATTCGTTGCATCTCGGTGGGTTCTTCATCGCTGCGTTGGACGAGGAGGGGCGCGTGGGTCGCAGCCCGCCGGCGGTGGCCAGGTATGATACTCCGCAAACCACGAGCCCATCGCCCGCGTTCCCGGCTCGCGACACGAGAGACAGCATTGATGAACGACGCTCACGCCCACGATCCACACCAGGTAGCGCAAGTGCTGCGCAGCGGGCTCGATCTCCTGCGCTACGCCGTCAGTCGCTTCCATGCCGCTGAACTGCATTTCGGCCACGGCACGGACAACGCCGTCGACGAGGCTCGTCTGCTCGTGTGCCACGCGCTCGACCTGCCCTGGGAGACGCCGGACCTGCTCCTGCAAGGGCGGCTCCTGGAGCATGAGATCCTGCGCGCCCTGGCCCTCATCGAAGAGCGCGTCGAGCGGCGCTGCCCCGCGCCCTACCTCACGGGAGAGGCGTACTTCGCGGGTCTGCGCTTCCTGGTGGATGAGCGGGTGATCGTGCCGCGCTCGCCGGTCGCGGAGCTGATCGAGTGCGGATTCTCGCCCTGGGTCAGCGAGCCCGAGCACATGGGTGCCGTCCTGGACCTGTGCACCGGGAGCGGCTGCATCGCGGTGGCGTGCGCCTACGCCTTCCCCAACGCCCAGGTGCACGCGGCCGACCTCAGCGAGGACGCCCTGGACGTGACGCGCGCCAACATCGCCGCCCACGGTCTGGAGGATCGCGTGCATGCGGTGCACTCGGATCTGCTGAATGGCCTCGGCGATCAGCGCTATCAGCTGATCGTCTGCAACCCGCCCTACGTGGGCGCGGCGGAGCTCTCGGATCTGCCCGCCGAGTACGCATGCGAACCGACCATGTCGTTGGCGGGAGGCGAAGACGGCATGGATCTGGTGGACCGCATCTTGCGCGGGGCTGCGCAACACCTCACCCCCGACGGGGTGCTGGTGCTGGAGGTGGGCAACAGTGCGCCGCAGGCCATGGCGAGGTGGCCCCAGCTGCCCTTCACATGGCTGGAGTTCGAGCGCGGCGGTCATGGCGTGTGCCTGCTGCGCGAGCCCGAACTGCGGGCCCTGGCGGCGGAGGCGGCGAACTGATGGCGGGCAACAGCTTCGGACAGGCCTTCACGGTCACCACCTTCGGCGAGAGTCACGGGCCTGCGATCGGCGCCATCGTCGATGGCTGTCCGCCGGGCCTGGCCCTGCAGGAGGCGGATCTGCAGGGGGATCTCGATCGGCGTCGCCCGGGCACCTCGCGCCACGTCACCCAGCGTCGCGAGCCCGATCGCGTGCGTATTCTGTCGGGCGTCTTCGAGGGGGTGACCACGGGCACCTCGATCGGCCTGCTGATCGAGAACGAGGATGCGCGATCGAAGGACTACAGCAAGATCAAGGAGCTGTTTCGACCGGGCCACGCCGACTACACCTACCTCCAGAAGTACGGCCGCCGTGACTACCGCGGGGGCGGTCGTTCCTCCGCCCGCGAGACGGCGATGCGGGTGGCCGCCGGTGGCATCGCGCGCAAGTACCTGCGCGAGCACTTGGGCGTTGAGATGTACGGCTGGTTGGGCCAGCTCGGCCCCCTCGCCCTCGACTGCCCGCAGCCGGACTCGGTCAACGACAACCCCTTCTTCTGCGGCGACCCGGCGCGCGTCGCCGAGCTCGAACAGTTCATGGATGCTCTGCGCAAGGATGGCGATTCGGTGGGTGCGCGCGTCAACGTCATCGCCCACGGTGTGCCCGCCGGCCTCGGCGAGCCGGTGTTCGCCAAGCTCGATGCGGACATCGCCTCGGCCATGATGGGCATCAACGCCGCCAAGGGCGTGGAGATCGGGGACGGCTTCGGGGTGGTCGAGCAGCGTGGCACGGCTCATCGCGACGAACTCACACCGAATGGATTCATCAGCAACCACGCCGGTGGTGTGCTCGGCGGTATCTCCTCAGGTCAGCCGGTGCGGGTGAGCGTGGCGATCAAGCCTACCTCCAGCATTCGCCTGCCCGGGCGCACCGTGGATACGCAGGGGCAGGACGCCGAGATCCGAACCCACGGTCGCCATGATCCCTGCGTGGGCATCCGAGCCGTGCCGATCGCCGAGGCCATGCTGGCCCTGGTGCTGATGGACCACCTGCTACGCCACCGGGGCCAGAACGCTGGCGTCGAGCCGCCGATGCCCCCCATCCCGGGCCAGGCACCGGACGCCTGAGCCCGCCCGCCGTCTTCTTGAGGACCCTCGCGTGATGGATGTGACCCAGTTGTTGGTTTCGGGGTGCACCGTGCGACACCATAACGCCCGTTTGCCCGGGGTTTGGCCCAAATGAGCCGTGAACTGAACGTCGCCGTGGTCGGCGCCACCGGTTTGGTGGGGCGCACGATGTTGTCGATTCTGGAGGAGCGACGCTTCACCAGCGGTCGCGTCGTGCCCGTGGCCAGCGCTCGTTCGCGCGGTCGCCAGCTGACGATTCGCGGCGAGCAGGTGGCGGTGGAGGTGCTCGAGGAGTTTGACTTCGCGGGGATCGATATCGCGCTGTTCTCACCCGGCGGTACGGTCTCCGGTGAATACGCGCCGAAGGCCGCAGCGAGCGGTTGTATCGTCATCGATAACACCTCGCGATTTCGCTACGACGACGATGTGCCTTTGGTGGTGCCGGAAGTGAACAGCGAGGCGATCGCCGGTTGTCGGGAGCGCAACATCATTGCTAACCCGAACTGTTCGACGATCCAGATGGTCACGGCCCTGCAGCCGATCTACGCCAAGGTGGGTATCGAGCGCATCAACGTGGCCACCTACCAGGCGGTCTCGGGCGCAGGTCAATCGGCCCTGGGGCTGTTGGAACGCCAGGCCGAGGCTGTCGTCGCGGGGCGACGGCCCGAGGAAGCGGTGCCGTTGGCGTTCAATGCGGTGCCACAGATCGACGTGTTCGAGGACAACGGGTACACGCGCGAAGAGATGAAGATGGTGTGGGAGACGCGCAAGATCCTCGGCGACGAGCAGATCGCCGTGAACCCCACCGCGGTACGGGTGCCGGTGCATTACGGCCACAGCGAAGCGATCCACCTGGAGACGCGCGAACCGGCCGCGGTGGCGCAGGTGCGCGAATGGTTGCGCGAGGCCCCTGGGGTCGAGCTGATCGACGACCAGGACGGCGGTTTTCCCACCGCCTGGAGCCACGCGGCGGGCCGCGATCCGGTGTACGTGGGCCGCGTGCGGCGCGATCTCACGCACCCGCGCGGCATCGACATGTGGGTGGTATCGGACAACGTGCGCAAGGGCGCCGCCCTCAACAGCGTTCAAATCGCTGAGGTTTTGGCCGATTCCTACTGGTAGACTATAGTTAAATAACTCTCTTCACAGGGATTGTGAACAGTTGCGGACCCGGCGGGAACGTCACCGCTGCCGTCCCCTAGGCCCTGACGCTCGCGTCGGGCCACAAGCAGATCCGGGCGTTCGGGAGTAACCATGGCGCGTGTTTGCAAGCTCTTGTTAGGGACGGTGCTCACTGCACTGTCGGGGACCGCCGCTGCGTTGGGCCTGGGGGATATCACCCTCAATTCCGGCCTCAACCAGCGCCTCGACGCGCAGATCGAAATCGTCGCTGCCCTTCCCGGTGACCTCAACGAACTGGAAGCTACCCTCGCCTCGCGCGAGTTGTTCGCCCAGTACGGCATCGACTATCCACAGTTTCTGACCACGCTCACGTTCCAAGCCACACGAACGGCGAACGGCGAGGACGTGCTGCAGGTTCGGTCGGACCAGCCGATTACCGAGCCCTTCGTCACCTTCCTGGTGGAGGCGAACTGGCCGCGCGGACGCCTGCTGCGCGAGTACACGGTGCTGCTCGATCCGCCGACCTTCCTCCCCGGTGAGGCCGACGCGGGCGTCGCGCCGGCGGTCAGCGGCGGTAGCGCTGGCACGTCGAGCAGTGGCGGCATCATCGGTGGCCCGACGAATTCGTCGCGCTCCACGGCGTCCTCCACGCCGCCGCCGGTGGCCCCCCCGGGCAGGGTGAGCCGCGGTACATCCACGGGTAGCCGCAGCAGCAGCAACGGCATTCAGACCGGCGCCGAGTACGGGCCCGTGCGTCGGGGCGAGTCGTTGTGGAAGATCGCGGCGCGGGCGCGACCTAGCGGTGCCAGCCTCAACCAGACCATGATGGCGATCTATCGCCAGAACCCCGATGCCTTCCTCGGCAACATGAATCTACTGCGCCAGGGGTCCACCCTGCGCATCCCCACGGCGGACGCCATCCGCGGTGTGAGCACCGGCGAGGCGGCTGCCACGCTGGTGGCCGATACGGCGCGTTGGCGCGGTGAACCATCTTCGTCCTCAGCGGCGTCAGCGCCCACGGCGTCCACTCGGACTGCCGCGGCGGCGCCGGCCACCGCGCCGGCCGCTACCGCACCGGAGCTTCAACTAGTCGCCCCGGAGGGCGGGGATTCGGCCGCCCTGGCCCGCGATCTGGATGCAGCCCGTGAGCAGAACGAAGCCCTGCAGAAGACGGTGCAGGAGCAGCGTGCGCAGCTGGAGCAGGCGCAGGAGCGGCTGCGGATACGCGATGCCGAACTCGCTGCGCTCGAGAGCCGCCTGCGCGAGGCGGGGGCCGGTGATGCGGCGCTCGCCGCCACGCCGGATGCGAGCGACGAGGGCCAGCGGACCACGCCGGGGGCAACCCTCGACACGGACACCGGCCTGGTCGACGCCGACACGCAGGTGACCGACGCGGTCGACGTCGCGACCTCCGGGGAGGAGGCCGAGGCAACGCTGGCTGACCTGGTCGACGAGGCCGCAAATGACGAGATGGCCGGTGACGCGGTGGCCGTCGAAGGTGGCGAGGAGTCCACCGAAGACGGCGAGGCCGCCGCTGCGCCCGCCGCGGACACCACCGTGGCCGAGACGCCTGCGCCGAGCCGCGATGCGGTGACCACCGTCACGACGCCACCCGCCTCGTCCGGCGGGCCCCTCGACTTTATCTTCGGCCTGCTGGGTAACACGTTCCTGTGGTTGGCCGTCGGCCTTGTGGCGCTGTTAGGTGCCGGCGCGATCGTGCTGCGCAACCGCGCGAACACCAGCGACGAGACGCTCGATGAGCTGGGCGCGTTCCCCGAAGACGACGCCGATCTCGACGCCACCCTGGCCACCACCATGGGGACCACGGCATCGACGCCGCTGCCGGGCGTGGAGGGCGATCGCAGCTTCACGACCACGATCGACACGGAATTGCCGGAGGATGATCAGGAGCTGGCGCGCACCGCGCTGGTCGATCCGGCTGCTGACGACACCTCGAAGGTCAGCATCTCCCAGCCCATGGAAGTGGGCGAGTTCAGCGACACGGGCCAGTTCGAGGCGGTGGGAACGACCACCTCCGCGAGCACGCCGATTCACGAGCCGACCCAGCTGATCGATATCGGTGACGGCGGTGAGGACGGCAACGACCCGATGTCGGAAGCCGACTTCCACATGGCCTACGGGCTGTTCGACCAGGCCGCTGACCTGATCAACAAGGCGCTCGAGGCGGAGCCCGATCGCAAGGATCTGCAGGCCAAGCTGCTTGAGATCTACTTTGTCTGGGGCAACAAGGACGCCTTCCGCGAGGCGGCCGAGCGACTCAAGCCGTCGCTCTCCGATGCCGAGGGCGGCTGGGAGAAGTTCGCCATCATGGGGCGTCAGATCTGCCCCGACGACGATCTATTCGTGACCGAGGGCGGGGATGGCGCGGGCGCCGTGGCCGATCTCGACGTGGGGCTGCAGACCGCCTCGACGCCGCAGGACCTGAGCCTCGACACGTCCTCGACCGGCGGCGACGACGATGTGCTGGACATCGGCCTCGACGAGCTGCCGGAGGTGCCCGAGCTGGGCGTCGACGAGGAGCTGCACGCGCTGGTCGGCGATGGGACCGGCGGCGCCGCGGGCGCCAGCGACGATGGTGCGCTCGACATCGACCTCGACCTGCCACCGCCGCTGCCGGACGAGGATGAAGAGGATACGGAGGTCAAGCTCGAGGACATCGGTGTGCCCGAGGTGACCCTCGATGATGGCACCCTGGACGCGGACGGTGACCTCGAACCCGATGAGGAGCTGACCGAGATCGCGCGCAAGCTCGAGGAGCGCATGGCGCCCGCGAGCGGTGGCGCCGACAACCTCGACCTCTCGCTCGACCTGGGGCAGACGATCGCGCCGGAAGCGCCGCCGGAGACGAGCGTGCGCCTCGACATGAATGAGGAGGAAGACGACGGCTTCGGCGACTTCTTCGCCTTCACCGGCGTGGTCGACGAGAGCGAATTGCCGAAGGAGGAGGAGCCACCGCCCGAGGAGCACGTGCTCGATGCCAGCGGTGACCTGCTCGGGCTAGCCAGCACCGGCGAGTTCAAGATCGAGTTGCCGGAGGAAGACCACTCGCCCTTCGAGGTGACCGAGGAGCTGCCGCAGGGCGACGTCACGGGCAAGAACCTCACCCTGCGCGATGGCGATGCCGAAGGCGACACGGAACAGCAGCCGGCCTTCGAGTTGCCCGGTGGACTGTCCCTCGGCGATGAGACGCAAGAGGGCTTCATGCTGCAGCCTGCAGACGATGATCCCGATGCGGCGGAGAACACCGCCCTGATTTCGGCGGCCACGATGATCGGCACGGATGGACCTGCCGGCGGCGAGAGCACGGTGGAGACGCCCATGGTCGCCGGGAGCGACCCCTCCGAGTCGAGCGTCGCGCCGACGATCCAGATGCCGATCGCCCCCGAGGTGAGCAGCACCGCCGAAACCGTCAGTGCCCAGGTGCTGGACCTGCGTGCCCACGTGGGTGACGGCGACGGCGACGAGACCACTCGGGTGCCGGCCAGCCAGATCGCCTTCCCGGAAGCCGACGACAACGCCCTCGATGAGGTGGGCACCAAGCTCGACTTAGCTCGCGCGTACATCGACATGGGCGACGCCGAATCCGCCCGCAGCATCCTCGAAGAGGTGGTGCAGGAAGGCAGTACCGAGCAACGCGACGACGCGAACACGCTGTTGAGTTCGCTCGGCTGATCGCAAGCAGACTTCACCGCGCCTGGCGAACGCCGGCGCGGTGGCCTATCCCTCCCTCGATGTAGCTGCTGTGGCAAGGATCGCCGTGGGCGTCGAATACGACGGCGCCGATTTCTACGGGTGGCAGATTCAGAAGGACGGTCGCAGCGTGCAGGCCTGCCTGGAGCAGGCAGTGAGCCACGTGGCCGACGAGCCCGTGCGCGTCCATTGCGCGGGGCGCACGGATACGGGCGTGCACGCCACCGCCCAGGTGGCGCACTTCGACACCCAGGCCAGCCGCCCGGAACACAACTGGATCCTCGGCATCAACAGTGCGCTGCCCCGCGACGTGGCGGTCACCTGGGCGCGCGAGGTGAGCGATGACTTCCACGCTCGCTTCAGCGCGGTCGAGCGCGCCTACAGCTACTTCGTTCTCTGCGGCCGAGCGCGCACGTCCCTCTACCGCGAACGCGTGTGCTGGCGACCGGGCGCCCTGGACGGGGAGCGCATGGATCAGGCCGCCCAAGCCCTGGTGGGTACCCACGACTTCAGTGCGTTTCGCGCCGCGGGCTGCCAGGCCAAATCGCCCGTTCGCACCCTGCATTCGCTACGGGTCCATCAGCAGGGGCCTTGGCTGCGGATCGACGTGCGGGCCAACGCCTTCCTCCAGCACATGGTGCGCAATCTCGCGGGTGTGTTGATGGCGGTCGGCGCCGGCGAGGCGGAGCTCGACTGGCCCGCCGAGGTCCTGGCCACCCGGGACCGCACCCGCGGCGGCATGACGGCGCCGGCGGCCGGGCTCTACCTGGTCGATATCCACTACCCGCCTCCCCACCAATTGCCGCCCGGCGTTCCTGTCCGGCTGGGCCCGTGGGCGAGTGCGGATTCTGTCGGCCCGCACCCAAAGCTTGTATGATCGGACGCTTTGTTTTCGCGGGCGTTCTGCGTTCGCGGTAGTCGGTTCGCCAGCGTAGCGAACGCCACTGTGGCACCAGTGAGGAAGACCCAAGAATGAGTTGGATCGAGCGGCTCATGCCCTCCCGTATCAAGACGCGCGGCCGCACCCGCTCCGTTCCCGAGGGCCTGTGGACCAAGTGTCCCAGCTGCGGCGCAGCCCTGTATCGCGCTGAGGTGGAGCGCAATTCCCACGTGTGTCCGAAGTGCGCCCACCACATGCGGGTGGGGGCAAGGGCACGCCTGATGCAGTTCCTCGATCCTGAGGGTCACGAGGAGATCGGTGCGGAGCTCGAACCTAGCGATCCTCTGAAGTTCCGTGACAGCAAGCGCTACAAGGATCGGATCACCGCTGCCCAGCGCGCGACCGACGAGAAGGACGCGCTGATCTGTATGCGGGGCAGCCTCGACGGCATTCCCGTGGTGGCGTGCGCCTTCGAGTTCGCCTTCATGGCGGGCTCCATGGGCTCGGTGGTGGGTGAGCGCTTCTTCCGCGCCGCCGAGGTGGCACTCGAGCACCGTGCGCCGCTGATCTGCTTCAGCGCCAGCGGTGGCGCGCGCATGCAGGAGGCGCTCCTGTCCCTGATGCAGATGGCTAAGACCAGTGCCGTCCTCGCCCGCCTGGCGGAGAACGGGGTGCCCTACATCTCGGTGCTGACCGACCCCACGACCGGCGGCGTCTCCGCGAGCCTCGCGATGCTGGGGGACGTGAACGTCGCCGAGCCGAAGGCCCTGATCGGCTTTGCCGGCCCTCGCGTCATTCAGCAAACGGTGCGCGAAACCTTGCCCGAGGGCTTCCAGCGCAGCGAGTTCCTCCTGGAGCACGGCGCCATCGACATGATCGTCGATCGCCGCCACATGCGCGCGGAATTGGCCTCGCTGCTCTCCAAGCTCACCGGGGCGCCGGCGCGTCCGGCCATCGTGGATGCGGAGGAAGCGGCTGCGGCTGCGGCCGCTGTGCCCGAGCCGCCCCCCGCCGCGGGCGATGAGGGCGAGGGGTCGAACGCGGAGGCGGGCGCCGAGCCACGCGATGGTGGCGCCGAGGGTCGCGTTGACGGCTAGCGGTTGTTGTCGACAACGAGCGACCGGTCTGGGCGCAGGCACGTGGTGAGCAGCTCGACGCCGTTGGCGCAATGGCTAGCGGCCATTGAACAACGTCACCCCACGGCGATTCAGCTCGGCTTAGACCGCATCGGTCGGGTGCTCGATCGTCTCGACCTGAGGCAACCTCGGGCCACGGTCATCACCGTCGCCGGCACCAATGGCAAGGGATCGACAGTCGCCTTCCTCGAGAGCATCTATCGCCAGGCCGGCTACCGCACCGGTGCCTACACCTCGCCCCACCTGCAGCGTTTCAACGAGCGAGTACGTGTGCAGGGCCAAGAGGTCGATGATGAGGCCCTGTGCGAGGCCTTCGCCGCGGTAGAGGCGGCGCGCGGCGCCAACGAACTCACCTACTTCGAATTTGCTACGGCGGCGGCCCTCCTTGTCTTCGCCCGCGCCGAGGTCGATGTGATCGTGCTCGAGGTGGGCCTCGGGGGGCGTCTCGATGCGGTCAACGCTGTCGATGCCGCGGCCGCTGCGGTGGTCACCGTCGCCCTCGATCACACCGAATGGCTGGGTGACACCCGTGAGGACATCGGCTGGGAGAAGGCGCACGTCTACCGGCCTGGCGCGCCCGCCGTGTGCGGTGACCCGGATCCGCCCCAGCGCCTGTTGGCACACGCCGCGCAGATCGGGGCGCCGCTGCAGGTGGCGACCCGCGACTACCGCTGGACGCTCGAGGGTGAGACTTGGGATTTTCACGGCGCCGCTGGCACGCTCGAGGCGTTGCCTCTGCCGGCCGCGAGCGGCGCCTTCCAGCTGCACAACGCATCCGTAGCGCTGAGCCTTGTGCAGTCCTTGCAGGGCCGCCTCGTCGTGTCTCGGGAGGCGATCGCCAACGGTCTGACCCAGGTGGAGGTCAGCGGGCGTCTGCAGCGACGGGGCGGCCCCGTCACCTGGTTGTTCGATGTAGCGCACAACGTTCAAGCGGCCCAGGCACTGGCGAAGGCGCTGCAGGAGGAGGAGAGCGCCGGCCCCGGCCGGACCCTCGCCGTCTTCGGTATGATGCGCGACAAGGACATCGACGGCGTGGCGCGCGTGCTCACGCCCCTCGTGGACGAGTGGTGGATGGCCAGCCTGCCGCCCCCGCGAGGCGTGCAAGCACAGGCGCTGGAGAGCGCCGTGGCCGAGGCCGCGCTGGCGCTGGGAGCGCAGAGCAAGACCCATGTGAGCGCCTCGGTGGACGCGGCCTGCGCCGACGCCCACGCGAGCGCACAGCCGGGGGATCGCGTGGTGGTGTTCGGCTCCTTCTTGACCGTCGGCCCTGGGCTGGCGGCTTACGCGGCGCTGGCAGAGCGCTGAGGCATGCGATGGAACGCCGACAGCAGGAACGCCTGGTAGGGGCCGTAGTGGTGGTGGTGGCCGCCGCCGTCGTCGTGCCGTGGTTGCTCGACGGCTCTCCGGAGCGCTGGGCCGCCGAGGGGCGCGAGCCGCCGTTGGAGCCACAGCGCCTGCCGCGGCGTAAGATCCATTTGGACGAGCCCTCCACCGCGCCCGCGGTAGCGCAACCTATGCCGCTCGGCGATGGCGAACCCGAGGCTCCCGAACCCGTGGTGGAGGAACCTAGCGCCGCGGTGACCGACTCGCCTGGCGGGCAAACTGAATCGCAGGAGGGCTCCTCGTCGGGCCGCGACGAGCGCGAGCCTCAGGTCGCCGTCGCCGCGCCCGAGCGTCGTCCCGAAGCGACCACCGAGGCCTCGCCGCCGCCTGAACCGATTACGCCACCGCCCGTCGCGCCCGAGCCCGAGGCGCCGGCCCCAGCCGGCGTCGACACTGGCTGGGCGGTGCAGGTGGGGAGCTTCCGCGACAAGGGAAATGCCCAGGGGTTGGTCGATACGCTCTCTCGCAAGGGGTATCGTGCGTTCCTGTCGCGCCACACGCGCGCAAACGAGGTGTGGTACCGGGTGCGCGTCGGCACGGAGCAGACCCGCGCGGGCGCTGACGGCGTCGCCGCGCGCTTGCGCCGCGATGGGCAGCTGGTCGCCACGGTAGTGCGTCACCCATGAGGCGGTCACCTTTGTTCAAGTCGTGTTCAGCAGCGGTCGATCAGAATGGACCTTGCCGTCGCGCGATCGCGCCTCTTGTAACAGGCGCATTCGGCCACATCTCAGCCGCCGTCAGGCGAGGAGAGCTTCGATGATCTTCGTGGATAACATCATCATTGCCGTGATCGCGATCTCCGTGCTCATTGGTCTCTTTCGTGGCTTCGTGCCCGAGGTGATGTCCATCGTGGTGTGGGTCGCCGCCGTGTTCCTCTCCTGGCAGTACGCCGATCTGGTCGCTGTGCGCCTGGAGCCCCACGTGGATTCGCCCGTCCTGCTGACGTGGCTGTCGCGGGCCATCACCTTTGCCGGCGTGCTGATCACAGGAGGGGTGACCACATCCCTGGTGTCGCTGCTGGTGGAGAAGACGGGCCTCTCCGGCACCGATCGCATGCTCGGGATGGCCTTCGGGTTCGCCCGCGGTGTGCTGGTGGTGGGCGTGCTGGTGATCTTCGCCAACGCGCTGGAGCTGCCGCAGGAGAGCTGGTGGGACGACTCGGTGCTGATCCCTTATGGCGAACGCGTGGCGGGCGTGTTGCTCACGGTGCTGCCGGAGGACGTCAGCGCCAAGCTGCCCGATGCCATGCAGCAGATGGAGCAGGCCGCGGATGTGCTCGGCAACGCCACGGAGGCGGCCGAGGCGCTCGAGGAGGCGGCGCGGGAGCGCCTCGAGGCGATCGAGGACGCGACCAACTAGCGCCGGCGGGCGTACAATTGGCGAACTTGACGGCAGGAAGGGCGTTATGTGCGGTGTAGTAGGGATCGTGGGCCGCAGGCCGGTTAACCAGATCATTTACGACGCGCTGACCGTGCTCCAGCACCGAGGTCAGGACGCCGCGGGCATCTGCACCATCGACGACGATGGCTACCTGCGCGCCCACCGGGGCAACGGCTTGGTGAAAGACGTCTTCCGGCATCGACAAATGGTCGATCTCGCCGGCCAGGTCGGCATCGGCCACATCCGCTACCCCACGGCGGGCGGTTCCAGCGCCGATGAGGCCCAGCCCTTCTACGTCAACAGTCCCTACGGCATCTGCCTCGCGCACAACGGCAACCTCACCAACCTTGCCGAACTCAGCCAGGCCCTGATGCGCCAGGAACTGCGCCACCTGCGCACGGGCTCAGACTCCGAAGCACTGCTGAACGTGTTGGCGCAAGAACTGGTAACCCGCGCGCGACCCACGATCGATCCCGAGGACGCCTTCGCCGCCGTGCGCTCCGTGCACAAGCGCTGCCGAGGCAGCTACGCCGCCATCGCCCTGATCACGGGCCACGGGGTGCTTGGCTTCCGCGATCCCCATGGGCTGCGCCCGCTGGTACTCGGCAGTCGCAAGACGAGCGAAGGCTCCGAGTACATGATGGCGTCCGAGAGCGTGGCCCTCGATATCTGCGGCTTCGAATTCGAGCGCGACGTGCGACCGGGCGAGGCGGTGTTCATCGACATGGCCGGACGATTGCACTGCGAGGTGTGCACCGAGCACGTGGTCGAGCACACGCCGTGCATCTTCGAGTATGTCTACTTCGCGCGGCCGGATTCGATCATCGATGGCATCTCCGTCTACCGTGCGCGCATGCGGATGGGCGAGAAGCTGGCCGAGAAGATCGCCCGCGAGCGCCCGGATCACGACATCGACTGCGTGATTCCCGTGCCGGACACGAGTCGCACGGCTGCCCTCGAGGTGGCCCAGACCCTCGGCGTCAAATACCGCGAGGGCTTGGTCAAGAACCGCTACGTCGGGCGCACCTTCATCATGCCTGGGCAGGAGATCCGCAAGAAGTCCGTTAGGCAGAAGCTGAACACCATCGGCCTGCAGTTCCGCGACAAGACGGTGCTGCTGGTGGACGATTCGATCGTCCGCGGCACCACCTCCCGGCAGATCATCGAAATGGTGCGCGAGGCAGGGGCCAAGCGCGTCTACTTCGCTTCCGCCGCGCCTCCCGTGCGCCATCCGAACGTCTACGGCATCGACATGCCGACGCCTCACGAGCTCATTGCCCACGGCCGCAGCAGTGAGGAGATCTGCAAGGCGCTCGGCGCCGACTGGTTGATCTACCAGGAACTGGAGGATCTGGTGGACGCGGTGAAGTGGAAGACTTCGCCCGTGCAGAAGTTCGATACCTCCTGTTTCTCCGGCGAGTACGTCACGGGGGACATCACGGAGGAGTATCTGCACTGGCTGCACGAATCGCGCAGCGACGATGCCAAGACCCGTCGTGAGGCCGGGCCGGCACCGCCGAGGCCGAGTGCCGCCGCCCCCAGCAGCGACGGCGCCGGCGCTCAGGCCGGCGACGCACCGGCCTTGAGAGGAGTAGGTAACGGATGAGCGATGCGGGCGGCCAGGACGGCCAATCGAGCGGCGCCGATCAGGACCTGGCCGAGCTGACGCGCGGCTTTCTTCGCCGCAAGCAAGAGGAGTTCGTGCCCCTCAGTCGCGGGCCTCGCCTGGATCTCGAGGGGCTCGCCAACGCCGCTCATCGTCTGCGCGGCTCCGGCGGGGCTTACGGCTTCGATGTCCTCAGCGACATCGCCGAGCGCCTGGAGCAGGCCGCGGCTCGCGAGCAGCACGATGCTGCCCGCCAGGCCCTCACTGAGCTGCTCGCGCTGCTGGACAGCCTGCAAGCCCAGACCCCCTGAAGGCGCCCGCGGGCAGGTCGCCGCGTCGCTATTCCCGCCGCATCCTGGTATACACTTCCTCACTATCGAGCCCCAAACATACCAATTGGGTGACGGCTGGCCGTTACGCGGTCACGGATAGCACGTAGCGCAAGGGGAGGCGCGATGCGGATCGCCGTACTTGAGGATGACCAGGATCAGTCCGCCATCGTCCAGCATTGGCTGGAGGGCGCGGGGCACTCCTGTAGTGTGCGGGACAGGGGCGAGACATTCCTGCGCATGGTGCTGCACGAGAGCTTCGATCTCCTGCTGATGGACTGGATGCTGCCCGGCGAGGCGAGCGGATTGGAGATCATGCAACGAGTGCGCGAGAGCGGCCGGGACTATACGCCCGTGCTCATGACCACCGCACGCGATGAAGAATCGGACATCGTGGCCGCTCTGAGCGCCGGTGCCGACGACTACATGGTCAAGCCGCTGCGCCGCTCCGAGCTGCTCGCCCGCGTCGGCGCGCTCGTGCGTTTGGCGCGCGGCGGCCGCACCAGCCAGGAGCTGCCGGACACCGCTCCCTACCAGATCGATCAGAAGGGCAAGAGCATCAGCCTCAACGGCGAGGCGGTCACACTCACCCATCGCGAGTTCGATCTCGCCGTCTTCTTGTTCACCAACGCTGGGCGCGCGCTCTCGCGCGGGCACATCCTGGAGTCGATCTGGGGCATGCCCAACGCCGACCTCAACACGCGTACGGTGGACACGCACATGAGCCGCCTGCGCCGGAAGCTTTCCATCGGCGAGGACAACGGCTGGAAGCTCACCGCCATCTATCAGCATGGGTATCGCCTAGAGCGCCTGTCCTCCGCTGACGAACCAACGGACGACGCGCCGACCACCGCGTGATCGCGGTACTTTCATTCATCGCTCGTGTTGCCCCCAGGGAGTAGCGCCGTGGCATCGCAGGAACAACAGGTCGAAGAGCAGGCGGAGAAGGACGGTCCCGAGGCCGGTCAGCAGATCGATAAGATCCGCGAGATCATCTTCGGCGTCCAGATGCGCGACTACGAGGAGCGCTTCAAGCTGCTCGAGCGCCAGCTTACGGACCGTACGGAACAATTAGGTAAGCAGCTTGCACAACGGCTCGAATCCCTCGAGCAGCAGATGCGGGCGGATGTGGGGCGCCTCGGCGATCAGCTGGCGAGCGAGGCCCGCCAGCGCGGCGAGGAGCGCGACGTGGCAGCCGCTGCCCTGCGCGATGCCGACGCTGCCATCAAGGCGCGCCTCGAATCCGTCGCCAAGAGCGGCAACGAGGAGATCGGTGAAGTGCGCGAAGTCATCCAGCGCAACAGCGCCGATTTCCACGATGCCCTGATGAACCTCAGCGAACGCCTGGACAAGGCCTTGGCGCAGACGGCGGATACGCTGGAGGACGTGAAGGTGTCCCGCGACGATCTGGCCGGCCTGCTGAGCGATGTGGCCCGCCGCCTGCGGCGAGAGAACGACTCGGCCTAAGCCTGTGGTGACGCGCTCGCCGCCGCCGGAGATCTCGTCGGCCTCGCAGGAAGACGAAGCGGAGCGGCACCTCGAGGCGCTACGGGAGATCCTCTCCGGCGCGGATCAGCGCCGCCTGGACGAGCTGGCGCGACGCATCCAGGAGCGACAGCTTCGCGCGGACGACGTCGCCGACGTGCTCCCCGAGGCCTTCATCCGCGAGTTCGACCGCTCCCCCGCGCGGCTCACGGAAGCGGTTCGAAAGCCCATCGAGCACACCTTGCGCGAGGCCGTGCGCAACGACCCGCGGCCGATCGCTGATGCGATCTTCCCCATCATCGGCCCCGCCATCCGTCGCTACATCACGGCGAGCGTGCGCTCTCTGGCGGAGTCCTTGAGTCGCACGATCGAGCGCGGGCTCTCGCCGCGGCGCCAGCTGGCCTGGCGCCTGAAGGCGTGGCGTTCGGGGGTGAGCTTCGGCGACTACGTGCTGCAGCGAACCTTCGTCTACCGCGTCGAGCACGTCTACCTCATTCAGGCCGGCAGCGGCTTGCTGATCGGCGAGGCGCACCACGACGACTCGCCCGCGATGGATGGCGATGCCATCTCGGGCATGCTCGCGGCCCTGCAGAGCTTCGTGCTCGACTCCTTCGAGCTCGGCGATGATCGGCGGCTGGAGACGGCGCAGCTCGGCGACTTTACCCTGTGGGCCATCCACGGCCCCCACGCGATGCTCGCCTGCGCCATTCGCGGTATGCCCGGCGACGATCTGCGCGAGCGCCTGGCGTCGTCCCTCGACTCCATCCACCTGCGTTTCGCGAGAGCGTTGGAGAGCTTTGACGGCAGCGAGGCGGCGCCGCCCGCCGTCGAGGAGGAGTTGGATGCGTGCCTTTACCTGCGTCGCGCCGACGAGGACTCGGGCGAAGGCAAGCGTCGCATCGGGTGGCCTGTGTGGGTGGCACTGATCGTGTTGGTCGCGCTTACCGCGCGCTGGTTGGTGAGCGAGGTCACTTATCGCATGGCCGAAGGGCGCCTGACGGAAGTATTGGCCGAAACGCCGGGCGTGGTCGCCACGGATGTGGCACGCGACGGTGCAGTGCTCAGCGTGCACGGACTGCGCGATCCTCTGGCGCCCACGGTGGTCGAGCTTGCCGCCACAGCGCAGGTGGGCCCCCTGGAGGTGATCGATGAGACCGAGCCCTACCAATCCCTCGAGCCGGAACTCGTGCTGCAAAGACTCAGTCGCGCCCTGGATCAGCCTAGCTCCGTGGAGTTGAGCTTGGACGATTCCATCCTGCGCGTGGCCGGCGTTGCCGACAGCGAGTGGGTGGAGATGATGAACCAGCTGGTGCTGGTGTCCCCAGCGATTGCGGATGTGGACACGACCTTGCTGCGCGTGTCGGACGAGACCCTGCTGGAAACGGTGCGCCGCCTGCTGTCGCCGCCGGGCCAGGTCATCCTCGGGGTGAAGGAGGCGGTGCTGGAGGTTCGCGGCGTGGCGCCGCTCGCGTGGGTGCGCGATGCCGCCGCGCGCGGTCCGCAGATCGCGGGCGTTCGCGGGATCGACTTCAGCGCCGTCGAGGTGGCGGAGGTGATCGAAGCGCGCAGCCTCGTCGATCGCGTGAGCGAGGCAGAGATCTACTTCGCGCGCGGCAGCGCCGACTATCGCGAGGGCGGCGCGGGTGCGGTGGCAACCGCTGCCCAAGACTTGCGTCGCCTGCTGCGCCTGGGCGAGGAGCTGGAGCGTTCCGTGGCCATCGTCAGCATCGGCCGCACGGACGGCCTCGGCAGTAGCGATGAGAACCGGGCGTTGCGCGAAGCGCGGGCCGAGAAGGTGCGCACAGATCTAATTGCGGCCGGCGTACCCGCCGCAGCGGTGTCGGCGCGCCCTGCGGGCGATGCGGCCAGCGAAGACGAACAACTACGTAAGGCGGAGATTCGGGTGGAGATGGACCTCAGCCCCTACCAAGTGACCTCGACCCCATGAACGCGGTCACCAAGCATAAGATCTGTTTGCTGGGCGATGTGGGCGTTGGCAAGACGAGCCTCGTCGCCCGCTTTGTCCATGGCGGTTATTCAGCGGACTACCTGACCACCGTGGGCGTGAAGATCGACACCAAGACCGTGGAGCCCCCGCGCGGCGGCGCCGTCAAGTTCGTGATCTGGGACATTGCCGGCACGGAGGCGCTCTCCAGCATCGACCGCACCTACACGCGCGGTGCCTCGGGCTTCTTCCTGGTGGCCGACGGTACACGCCCTGCTTCCCTGGACGTGGCGGCGGGCCTGCACGAGCAGTTGGACGATCAGCTGAAGGGGCTCCCCTTCGTGCCGATCATCAACAAGCGCGATCTCGCGACGGAGCTCGCCGAGCAGTCCATGCAGCGCTGGCGCGACGCTGGCTTCGGTGCCGTCACCACCAGCGCGCGCACGGGCGAGAACGTGGAGTTCGCGTTCGCCCAGCTCGCCATGCAGATCGCCCTGTCATGAGCCGCCTCGACGCGAGCGCCCTGCCGCCGGCGGCGCAGTTGCTGCACACCCAGCTGCTGACCCAGTGTGGCGAGCAGGGCGTGCTCTGCCTTTCCCTCGACGGCCGCTACGCTGTGCGCGGGTGGCTCGGCGAGCCGTCGCGCTTCGGCCTTGGCGATCTCGTGCGAGGTATGGACGTGCGCGCCGGCGCCCCCTACCTCGATCATTTCGAAGACGCGGGGCGCTTGACCCTGCCGTTCGTGAACATCGGTGAGCACCGCGCCGTGCACCTGCACGTGCTGCCCGACGGTACCGAGAGCCAAGCGGCCGGCAGCGGTTGGCACGTGCTGTTCGCAGACGCGGACGGCGAACTCGTGCGCGAGCGGGATGTGCAGCAGCGCGAAAACGAAGCGCGTGCCCGCAGCCAGCGCTTGCAGGGGCGGTTGGTCGAGGCCACGGCCCAGGGCCAACTCTGGCGCGACCAGGCCGAACAGGCTCGCGCCGCCACCTGGCGCCTCGCCGGGATGCTCTCGCACGAGCTGCGCACGCCCCTGAGCGCGATCGCCGGCTACGCACGCCTGCTGGAGCAAGCGCTCGAAAGCGTGCCCGAACAGCGCGACCACGCTCGCGTCATCTCGCGCAGCGCCACGCACATCGCGGGCCTTATCGAAGCTACGCTGGAGCAGTACCGTCGCGACAGCGCCGAGGTGTCCGTCCACCCCCAGCCCACCGACGTGCGCGCCCTGGTGAGTCACCTCACCGCCTTGCTCGCGCCCCTGGCCGCCGACAAGGCCTTGGGCTTCGCCGCCTTCGTCAGCCCGGAACTGCCCGAGCGACTACACCTCGACGGCATGCGTCTGCGCCAGATGCTACTGAACCTATTGGGTAACGCGATCAAGTACACGGAGGAGGGCGGCGTGCGCCTCGACGTGCACTGGGAAGACGAGGGACATCAGCTCGAGCTCGCCGTGGCCGACACGGGCCCGGGCATCCCGGCGGAGTTGCGCGAGCGGGTGTTCGAGCCCTTCGATCGCGCCGGTCGCGAGGGACAGGACGGCACGGGCCTCGGCCTGCACATCTCCCGGCTCATCGCCCAGCGCATGGGCGGCGGCATCAGCCTGGACGACACCGCGCCGGGCGAGGGCAGCCGCTTCGTCATCCGTATCGTGGCCGACCCCATCGCCATGGGCGCGCAGGCCGAGGCGCTGGATGCCGACATCGACCTGCAACCTGGCGACGTGCTCGTGGGCGAGGACGACCCCGATCTCGCCGCCCTGTTCAAGATCTTCCTGAGCCGCGCCGGTTTCCGACCGACCTTCGTGAGTCGCGCCGATGCGCTGGTCAAGGCAGTCGGCAAGCAGCCGCCCCAGCTGGTGCTGGTCGATCTGAACCTCGAGAGCGGCGACGATGGCCTCGCTGCGGCGCGCCGCGTGCGCGAGGACGGCTACACCGGGGCGATCGTCGCGATGAGCGCCACCGACGTGTCGGTCCGTGAGGACGCGCTGGCAGCGGGCTGCGATGAGTTCCTGGTGAAGCCGATTCCCCCCGAGGACCTGCTGGCCCTCATGTTCGAGGTGCTACGCCGCCGCGCCGCGGGCTAGAATCCGCGCCGTGAACGCACCAAACCTCAGTGCCCTGCTGGCGGACGACGCCGACGTCACCGATCTCCTCGCCTGCGCCACCCCGGCCAGCTGGCTGGAGGCGGCCGCGGGCAATCTGCCCGTGCTGCTCATCGATCACGCCAACTGCGAGAAGAAGGCGGCCTCCACGGCGATGGCGCTGCTCTTTCGCTATCCCGAGAAGTCGCAGCTCTGTCACTGGATGTCGCGCCTCGCCCGTGAGGAGCTCAGGCACTACGAGCAGGTGGCGAAGCTGCTGGGGACTCGAAACATCCCGTGGCAATCCGTGCCCGCGTCTCGCTACGCCGAGGGCCTGCGCGCGTGCGTGCAGCGTCAAGACCCGCAGCGTCTGGTGGACATCCTGATCGTGGGGGCGCTGATCGAGGCGCGCAGCTGTGAGCGTTTCCAGGCCCTGGCCCCGCACCTGGACAATGAGCTTCAGGCCTTCTACACAGGGCTGTGTGCGGCGGAGCGTCGCCACTTCCAGAGATACCTGCGACTGGCGCGCGAGGAGGCGCAGGGCTGTGCCATGCCCGAGTCGGCCTTGTGCGAGCGGATCGCGGTGTTGGTGCAGGCGGAGCGAGAGCTCGTGCTCAGCCCTGATGCGGGCTTCGCCTTCCACTCCGGTGCGCCGGCGGGCGCGGCGGTCGTGGCCTCCTAGCGGCGCATCTCCACCAGCGCCAAGCCCTCCGGATCCCAGCGCACCACGCTGCCCTGATCGAACCAGTCGCCCAGTACCACCCGGGTGCCGATCACGCCATCCTCCAGGGGGAACTCATGGATCGCGGGCCGGTGGGTGTGGCCGTGCAGGAGGAGATCGACATCGTACTCGCGCATCGTGGTGAGTACCGTCTGATGGTTTACATCCATGATCTCCGAGGGTTTGCGCGCCGTGGCCGCACGGGTTTGCTGGCGGAGCTTCTTCGCCGCGACCTCGCGGAATTTGAAGGGCATCATACGCATCATTCGTTGCCAGGCCGGGTTGCGCACCATGACGCGGAATTTCTGGTAGTCCACGTCATCGGAGCACAGCAGGTCGCCGTGCATCAGCAGGATGCGGTAGCCGTAGAGGTCGATGACCGTAGGCTCTTCGAGCAGGGTGGCGCCCGTGTCCTGACAGAACTGTTCGCCCAGGAGGAAGTCACGGTTGCCGTGCATCAGGTAGACGGGTACGCCTGAGTCGACCAAGCCGCGGATGGCGGACTTGATCTCCGCGTAGAAGGGCGTGGGGTCGTCGTCGCCGATCCACATCTCGAACAGATCCCCCAGGATGTACAGGGCGTCGGCGTCGCGCGCCTCTTCGGCCATGAAGGCCAGGAACTGCCCGCTCACCTCGGCCTGGCCAGGCTCGAGGTGCAGATCACTGATGAACAGGGTGGTGCCGGGCATAGGGGACTGTGCGTCGAGCGAGGGCCGCGTGGGCGCGCTAGGGCACCACCGTCATCTTCTCGATGATGATGTTGCTCTGGGGAACGTCACGGGGCATCGGGCCGCGGGGGCCGGTCGGCACCTCGGCGATGATGTCCAGCGTCTCCATGCCTTCGATGACCTGACCGAAGACGGTGTAACCCCAGCGCCGGGCGTTGGGATTGAGGGCGGGGTTGTCGACGAGGTTGATGTAGAACTGTGCCGTGCCCGAGTGCGGATCGTTGGTGCGAGCCATGGCGATGGTGGCGCGGACGTTGCTGAGGCCGTTACCGGACTCGTTAGGTACGGGGTCGCGCGTCTCCTTCTGTTTCAGCTCCGTGTCGAAGCCGCCGCCCTGGGCCATGAAGCCGGGGATGACGCGGTGGAAGACCGTGCCCTCGTAGAAGCCGTCCTCCACGTACTTCATGAAGTTCGCCACCGTGAGGGGCGCGCGTCGGCCGTCGAGCTGGAGCACGAAATCGCCGTGGGTGGTCTCCACTTTCACGCGCGGAATCGCGACCTGGCCGAACGCTGTGGTGGCGCTCAGGCCCAGGACGAGGGTGGCGGCGAGGGCGGAGAGGATCGTGCGCAGGCCGGGCATGCTGGCTCCTTTATTCTTGCGTCTCGGACACGTGGTAGCGCCGGATCATACCGTCCGATTTGCGCGAGCCAAAACGACTATTCCGAGTGCGAAAAACCCTCAGGTAATCACACTAGAAGAGTTGTCCGGACATTTGTGAGTCGGCTCGCTAGTTGTATCTTCAACGACTTCGCTAAGCATGAGCCATCGGGTGTCGACCGCGCTATCACCCGAATGGGTGATCTGCCTCGCCCTTGTTCGGTATTCGCGGCGAATCCCGCGGATTTGTCGCTCGAGGCACTTCTCTGACGCTCGGGCCCGACCGCATCGCGCCCCTACCATCGAGCCCTCAGCGCCCCCACATATCCCTCAGCGGTGACACTCATGTCGGCAATGACAGGACAGGGGAGTCCTGCCGCGTGACCGATGGACGCCAGGGCCGGGGGCGGTTGTTGCGCATGTAAGGCGGTGATCGCGGCCCTTGCGCTCGGCGGTTCACCGGCCTGGCGGTGGCTCGCGAGGCGTGTGACCGTCTCGTCGCTCGGCCGGCTCGGGGGTGGTCCGGGCAGGCCTTGCTCGGCTGTGCCGGCCGGCGTGGAGCGCTCAGAGGACGAGGGGAGGCCTTTCCCGTGCAGGTGCGCGACAATACCCGGATATCACCGTGGTGGTGTGCGGCCGATGCCTAGCCTCGAGCGGCGGAGGCGGGCGGCCCGGGTCCACCCGTACCGAAGCCCGCACCCACGACGGGCCACAGGACGATTCGAGAAGAACAACCGGAATGGACATGTTGAAGATCCACAACAGCCTCACGCGCAAGCTCGAGCCCTTCGAGCCCATGACCCCCGGCAAGGTGGGCATGTACGTGTGCGGCATCACCGTGTACGACTACCTGCACATCGGCCATGCGCGCATGCTCGCCGCCTTCGACATGGTGTACCGCTACCTGCGCCACCTCGGCTACGAGGTGACCTACGTGCGCAACATCACGGATATCGATGACAAGATCATCAAGCGTGCCAACGAGAACGGGGAGGCCTTCACGGACCTCGCCGCGCGCATGATCAAGGCCATGCACGAGGACTGCGAGGCCCTCGGGCTCGACCGCCCCGTGCACGAGCCTAGGGCCACGGATCACATCGACGGCATGATCGAGATGATCCAGCAGCTCGAGGCCAAGGACCTTGCCTACGCCGCCCCAAACGGCGACGTCTACTACCGTGTGAGCGGCTTCGCCGACTACGGCTGCCTCTCCGGCCGCAAGCTCGAGGACATGCGTGCCGGTGCGCGCATCGAGGTGGACGAGGCCAAGGACGACCCCCTCGACTTCGTCCTCTGGAAGGCCGCCAAGCCCGGCGAGCCCTCGTGGGACTCGCCCTGGGGCGCCGGTCGCCCCGGCTGGCACATCGAGTGCTCGGTGATGTCGACGCGCCTGCTCGGGCGCACCTTCGACATCCATGGCGGCGGTATGGACCTGAAGTTCCCCCACCACGAGAACGAGATCGCCCAGAGCTGCGGCGCTCACGGTGAGCGCTTCGTGCAGATGTGGATGCACAACGGTTTCGTGGAGGTGAACGCCGAGAAGATGTCCAAGAGCCTCGGCAACTTCTTCACCGTACGCGAGGTGACCGAGGTCTACTGGCCCGACGAGGTGCACTGGCTGATGGTGGCGAGCCACTACCGCAGTCCCATCAACTACTCGGACCAGGAACTCGCCGGCGCGCGCGCGTGCCTTACGCGCCTGTACACGGCGCTGCGCGGCCTCGCGCTCCCGGCGGACGAGGCGGGCGCGGAATCGTTGATCGCGAGCCTCGGTGATGAGCCCTACAGCGAGCGCTTCCACGCGGCTATTCAGGACGACTTCAACACGGCCGGCGCCGTGTCCGTGCTGTTCGACCTGGCGCGCGAGATCAACCGCCTCAAGGATGCCGGCGACGGCGCGTCCGCGCTGGCGCACGGTGCGCTGATGAAGCGCCTGGCCGGTGTGCTTGGCCTGCTGCGCGAGTCGGCGGACGAGTGGCTCAAGCGCCCGGCCCAGCCCGTGCCTGCGGAGGCGGCCGCGAGCGCCTTGAGCGACGCGCAGATCGACGCCCTGGTGGTGGAGCGCACGGAGGCCCGCAAGGCGAAGAACTTTGCTCGGTCCGACGAGATCCGCGACGAGCTCGCCGCCCAAGGGATCGTGCTGGAGGACGGCGCCGGCGCCACCACCTGGCGGCGCGGGTGAGGGGGTTGCTCGCTGCCGCGCTGGCCCTGCTCGTGGCAGGCGTCGCCGCGGCACAGTCCGAACCGGACGTGCACCTCTCCGAGCCCCTCGCCGAGGGCGTGTGGATGCACGTGAGCTACCAGCAGACAAAGCGCTGGGGCCAGATCCGCTCGAACGGCCTCGTGGTGGCGCGCGGGGACGGCGAAGCGGTGCTTGTCGACACCGCCTGGAACGACGAGCAGACCCGCGTTCTGTTGGATCTCGTCCGCGAGGAACTCGGGCGCGAGGTGGTGGCCGCCGTCAGCACCCACGCCCACAACGACAAGATGGGCGGCGTCGCCACCCTGCGCGCCGCGGGCATCGCCACTTTCGCCCACCCGGTCGCCAACACGTTCGCCCCAAAGCGCGGCCTGACCCGCGCGGAGTTCGATCTGGCGTTCGATCAGGATGGTGTGACGGCCGAGCCGCGCCTGGCCCCGCTCGAGGTGCTATTCCCTGGGCCTGGCCACACCGTGGCCAACCTCGTCGCCTACGTGCCGGCAGGGGAGGTGCTCTTCGGCGGCTGCCTCGTGCGACCCGGTAACGCGATCAACCTCGGCAACACCGCGGACGGCAACGTCGAGGCCTGGGGCGCCTCCGTGGCGGCCGCCGCCGAGCGCTTTCCCGCCGCCACGATCGTCGTGCCCAGCCATGGCAAGGCGGGCGGCCGCGAGCTGCTCACGCGGACGGTGACCCTCGCCAAGGACGCCGTTGCGAGCGATTGACGGTCCAGGTCCCTCGCCCTATCATTGCGAGTCCCGTGGCCGTTTGGCTCGGGCCGCGGCTCGAAACACGGCGGGGCATGGCGCAGTCTGGTAGCGCATCTGCTTTGGGAGCAGAGGGTCGGGGGTTCGAATCCCTCTGCCCCGACCACGACGACGGCAAGCCAGCGGCGGGGCGGCAACACGGACGGACACCAGCGAACAAGCGCCCGTAGCTCAGCTGGATAGAGCATCGGCCTTCTAAGCCGGTGGTCGCAGGTTCGAGTCCTGCCGGGCGCGCCAAACGCGCAACTTCCGCGACGAGTTGATCCGGCGCGGACGGATTCTTGGGGGAGTCCGAGGTAAGAAGGTCAATGGTGGGCGTAGCTCAGTTGGTAGAGCCCCGGATTGTGAGTCCGGTCGTCGTGGGTTCGAGTCCCATCGACAATATCTATGCCATGCGTGTGAACCCAAGCCGTATCGCCCATCGGAAAATCCGTAATGCCCATGAAATCCATGCGGGCATTCTCGCGCACAGCTT
>JBCBZW010000022.1 GCA_039815145.1 Pseudomonadota bacterium | reverse complement strand
GCGCTCTTCGAGCGCGGCGACCTGGACGGCGCCGCCACCGCGTACACGCAGATGATCGCCACCGGCGTGGTCAATCCCTTCGGTCACACGGGCCTCGGTCAGGTGCGACTTACCCAAGGCGACTATGCGGCCGCTGTCGCGTCCCTGGAACGCGCGGTGGCGATCGCCCCGACCTACCGCCAGGCGCGCTACATGCTGGGCCTGGCCTACCGCGCCCAGGGTAAGCGGGAGCAAGCGGCGCAAGCGTTGCGCCGGGGCGTGGACGGGGTGCGCTCCTATTACAACGATCCCCTGTCGGAACGGGTCGATGAGGCTACGGTGAACGCGCCCGCGCGTCGAAACCTCGCCAACACCCTCCTTGCCACGCGCCGACCGGGGCAGGCGGCGGAGGTACTGGAGAACATCCTGGCGGCCGGTGAAGCGGATATCAACGATTTGAATAACCTCGCCGTGGCTTACCTTCAACTCGGTCGCTTGCCCGATGCGAAGCGTATCCTCACGGGCGTGGCGGAAGAGGCGCCGGAGCATTTCGGCACTCAACTGAACCTGGTGTCCCTCGCGATGCGCGAGCGCGATGTGCCCCGCGCGCTTCGCCATGCCCGCCGTGCGGTGGAGGTGGCGCCCCGCATCGCGCGCACCCACCAGACCCTCGCTCGCGTGCAGGCCCAGACCGGCGATTGGCAGGGCGCTGCCGCCAGCCTTGCTCGTGCAGAGCAACTCGACTCGCGCGATCCCCAGCTCGCGGCCATGCACGGGGACGTGTTGGTTCGGCTCGGTAAGGACGCCCAGGCGGCCATTCGCTACACCCACGCCTTGGCCTTGTTTCCCGACCTCCTTCCCGTGCAGCTGTCGCTGGCGAAGCTGCACCTGCGGGCCGGCGACCAGGAGGCCGCGCGCACGATGTACCTTCGTGCCGCGACCCTCGCCCCGAACAACCCGGGCGTGAAGGCGCTGGCGGAAGCCCTGGCGGCCCCGCCGACGACCAACCCATGAGACGCAGAATTGCCGCAGGGCTAATCGCCCTCCTAGGCAGTACTGTGCAAGGCGCGGCAGCGGATGACGCTGGCGCTTGGTTCACCGACGTCTCGGCGCCGACGGGCGTGGATTTCGCGCATGTGCGGGCGCTGACCAAGCGCTTGTGGTTGCCCGAGATCATGTCGGGCGGAGCGGCGTGGCTCGATGTCGACGGTGACGGACGCCTCGATCTCTACCTGGTGCAAGGGGGGTACCTGGCGCAGCGGGCTCGGACGCCCGAGGATGACGCCAACGACGCATCGGTGCCCGCGCAGCTGCCCGCCAACGTGCTCCTGCGCAACGACGGGGAGCGCTTCGAGGACATCACCGCCAGCAGCGGCACTGGCGATACGGGCTACGGCATGGGAGCCGCCGCCGCGGACTACGACGGCGACGGCGACACCGATCTCTACGTCACCAACCTGGGACCCAACGTGCTCTATCGAAACGAGGGCGATGGGCGATTCACCGATGTGACGGCCGCCTCCGGCACCGGTCACGACGGTTGGGGCACGAGTGCCGCGTGGCTCGACTACGACGCCGACGGCGATCTCGATCTGTTCGTGGCCAACTACATCAACTGGGCCCCGACCCAGGAGCTGAACTGCTTCACCGGCGGAGCCACCCGCGACTACTGCCATCCGCGCCACTACAACGCCCCCGCCGCTGATGTGCTCTATCGCAACGAGGGGGACGGCACCTTCACCGATGTGACGGAAGCGGCGGGCCTGCTGAGCGCTTTCGGCCATGGACTCGGCGTGGCCGTGGCGGACCTCGACGGCGATGGGCGCACGGATATCTACGTGGCCAATGACGGCATGCCCAACCAGCTGTGGCAGAACCTGGGGGACGGCACCTTCGAGGACATCGGCCTGCTCTCGGGCACGGCGGTGAACATGGCCGGCAAGGCGGAGGCCGGCATGGGCGTCGCCGCGGTCGACGCCGACGGCGATGGAGACCTCGACCTGTTCATGAGCCACCTGCGGGGCGAGACCAACACCCTCTACGTGAACGAGGGCGGTGACTTCTTCCGCGACGCGACGCCGGGCGCAGGATTGGCCGCCCCCAGCGTGGCCTACACGGGCTTCGGACTGGGGTTTGCCGACTTCGATCTGGACGGCACGGTCGATCTCTACGTCACCAACGGCCGCGTCGGCGCGAGCTTACCGCCGCTCGTGCCGGGCAAGCCCTTCGCTGAGCCGAACTTGCTCTTTCGTGGCACGGGCGGCGGACGTTTCACCTTGCTGGACGCCGAGTTGACCGCTGACGTGCCCGACATCGAGAACAGCCGTGCCGCCGCCTTCGCCGACTACGACGACGACGGCGACATCGACGTACTGGTGGTCAACAACGGCGGCCCCACGCGTCTGCTGCGCAACGATGCCCCGCGCGGCGACGGCCACTGGGTCGGCTTCGCCCTGCCCCAAGGCCTCGGCGGCGAGGTCATCGTGCGCAGCGCCGACGGTCGCCTGCGCCGCGCCGTGGCGCAGCCGGCGTACAGCTATCAGTCGAGCAACGATCCACGGGTGCACTTCGGTCTGGGCGCAAGCGCGGCGCTGATCGGTGCCGTGGTGCGCTGGCCGACGGGGCAACTCGAACGGTTCGAGGTGACTGAAGCCGATCGCTACCACGTGCTCGCTCGCGGCCAGGGTGTCGCGTGCGAGCAAGTTGAGAACTGCCTACCGGTGCCGACCGGCGCCGGGCAACCATAAAGGAGATTGCTGTCATGGTCTGGGAAGTGTATTTGTCCGGTGAGATCCACAGCGACTGGCGTGAGCAAATCGTCCAAGGGGCGGAGAAGCTGAACCTCGGCATCGACTTCACGGCGCCCGTCACCGATCACGAGGCGAGCGATGCCGCGGCGGACGTACTGGATCTCGGCGCGACGCCCTTCTGGCGCGATCACGCCTCCTCCAAGGTCAACAGCATTCGCACGCGTACCCTGATCGAGCGCGCCGACATCGTCGTGGTGCGCTTCGGGGAGAAGTACAAGCAATGGAATGCGGCCTTTGACGCGGGGCTTTGCGCGGCGATGGACAAGCCCTATATCACTCTGCACGACGAGTCGATCGTGCATGCGCTGAAGGAGGTAGATGCGGCCGCGATGGCCTGGGCGCGCACGCCGTCCCAGGTGGTGGAAATCCTGCGCTACGTCACCAGCGACTGACGAAGTCGATGGTCGGGCGGGGCGATCAGGACGGATCGCCCACGCGCACGCAGATCATCGTGATGTCGTCTTCGCGCTTGCCGTTTTCCGTGAAGGTCTGATGCTGCTCGATCAGGGTGCTGATCATCTCATTCGGCCCGAGATCTCCCGCGCCACGTAGCACCTGCTCCACCCGGTCGAGGCCGAACTGCTCACCCGCACGATTGCGTGCCTCGTCGACACCGTCGGTCATGACCAGCATCAGGTCGCCGGGCTCGAGAGCTTTCACCGTGACGGACTCGTAGCTGGCCATCGGGAACATGCCCAAGGGGAGGCCCGTGGCCTCCAGCCGCTCGACCGCATCCTGTTCACGCCGCAACAGCAGCATGGGTGGATCGTGACCGGCGCTCGCATAGGTCAGGGTGCCCGTGTGTGCGTCGAACACACCCGCGAACAAGGTGATGAACTTATCGTCCTTCATGTCCGACTCGGCGAGCTCGTTGAGCTGCTCGAGGAGGTCGGCGAGATCGAGAGACTCGTGGCTCTGACGATGGAGTAGCGCGCGCAGGGCGGCACGGGCGGTGGTGGCGATCAGGGCCGCGCCAATGCCGTGGCCGGTGGCGTCCGCCACCACGAAGCCGACGCGCGAGTCGTCGATCTTGAAGTAGTCGTAGTAGTCCCCGCTCGAGTCGTCGCACGGCAGGTTGCAGCCGTCGAGGGCCACGCCCTGCACCTGGGGAGCGCGGTCGGGGAGCAGGGCCTGCTGGATGCTCCCGGCGAGGCGAAGCTGCTCCGCCAGAGACTCGCGCTCCATGGAGTCGAGGTGACGCATGGCGTTGTCCACGCTGGTGGCACACACTTCGGTCAGAAGCTTCAGTAGGTCGATCGCATCGCTGTCGAGATCGGGCGCGTTGGCCACCAGCAGGCATCCGCGAATGCCACTGGCGGCGCGCAGCGGCAGGGCCACGAGGCTGGTGATTCGCTCGAGTGCCTCGCAACGCACGAGCTCCTGCAGTTCCTCAGCATTGCGGAACAAGCAGGCCAAGCCGTCGGCGGTGACCAGGTGGGCGACGCTGCGACCGTCGACGAGACGAAACTGGGCGAGCGCGGCCTCGTCGATGCCCCAGCTGGCGTGGGTGTCCAGGGTGTCCCCTTCGCGGCTGGTGAGCGCGACGCACCCCACCTCACCGCACACACTATCCACCGCGAGTTCGACGAGCTTGAACATCGCCCGCTCGAGATCCAACTCGCGCAGGACCACGCTCGACGCCTGGACCATGAGCGAGAGCTTGCGCCCGTCCAGCTCCTGCAGGCGAGCCCGCTCCTGGCGCGTCTGCAGCGCGTAGAGGGCGAGGGCCAGGTGATCGGCGAGCGCCAGCAGCACGGCGCGCTGGGTCACCTCCAGATCGTCGTGCAGGAGCAGGTAACCGTAATGGTTGTGGCGAGCCTCCAAGGAGACTAGCGCCGAGCACTGAAGTCCTGCCTGCGTGCCGTTGGCGCGCCGCACGTCGATCGCCTCATCGCCGGCCATGAGCCCGGCGCGCAGCACCGGCTCGGGCAAACTGATCTGCTCACCGACGTGCACGGCCTTGGCGGTGGTGAGGTAGACCGTTACCTGGTCTTCCTCGCCAACGAGGCGAAAGGCGATGCTCCAACCGCTGGAGATCTCCACCGTCTGCAGCACTTGGCTGAGTGCCGCCGACAACTCGTCGGCCGACTCGGCAGCGTGCAGGGGCAGTGGATCGAAGACCGCGGCGGGTACGAGGCCCGCCAGGGTCTTAGATAGCGGCGTCGCAGAACTCGAGGATGGTGACGAGGGCATCATCGATATCGCTGGTAAATTCCGTTAGTCGTTCTTGATCGATCTCCAGCGCGTCGAGCGCGGAGTCGTCCGGGTGTGGTGCGACGTCCTGTGCGTCGTCGGCCAAGCCGATGCGGCGCATGTTGAGCAGCCAGTCGCAGATGCCGACCACCGCTGCATGGGCACGGAAGTCCTCGTCCACACCAGTCACGTCGTGATGGTGGCCGATGACCGCCACCGCGTGCGCTGGCAGTTTCCAGTGCTCGGCCATGAGGATGCCCACGGCCGCATGATCGGTGCCGGTGAGCAGCCGTTCGCGTTCGATCCCCGTAATGCCGGTGGCGATCACCCGGCTCGGCAACAGGGGATTCAGCACGAGCTTGCCCACATCGTGCAGCAGCCCGTCGAGGAAAAGCTCGTCGATCAGGGTACGCGGCAAGCCAAGGCGGGTGACGATTTCACCGGTGATCAACCCCGTTGCCAACGAGTGCTTCTGCAAACCGAAGGAATGGTAGGGGTAGTTCGGCAAGTCCCTGTCCATCATGCCGGTGACGCACGAGCTGACCACGAGGTTTCGGATCATCTTCATGCCGAGGCGCGTGCTCGCCTGTTGCAAGGTCTGGCACGGTGTCCCCGACGAGAAATACGCGGAGTTGGCCATCCTCAGCACCTTGCCGGCGATGACCGCATCGCGGGAAATCGACTGCTGCAGGTCCTTCGCGTCCGAGTTCGGATCCTCGGTGAGCTGCATCACCTCCAAGGCGACAGCGGGCAAGGGCCCGAGTGCCTCCATCTGCCGCGCGATACGCTCGGCACTGACGCTGGTGGTGATGGTGGGGGCAACCTCGGCGCTCGTGGTTCGGGTGAGGGCCTCGAGGCTGTCGCTTTGCACTACGGGCATAGGGGCTTGGACTCTTTGGTCGGTAGACGCGCTGGCGCGCCCCTGGCCTGCGGCCGGTTGGGGTAGGATGCGCCAACTCGAGAGACTACCGATCGTGCGCACTATGGGTCCGTGAACTGGCCCGCATATGCCGGACGAGCGGTCTCGTCCACGCCAACGGCAAAGGTAGACCCACGGTTCATGCAAGTAATCCTCGGCTTCGGTTCCAATCACGGCGATCGCCACCACTGGTTGCGCGAGGGCATCCGCGCGATGGAAGGCGTACCCGGCTTGACCCTGCAACGGGTCTCACCTGTGGTGGAGTCGCCGGCCCTTCTGCCTGCGGGCTCGCCCTGGGACTGGAACCGACCGTTCCTGAACTGCGTCGCCACCTACGCGCACAGTGGCGAGGTGAGTGTGGAGAGCGCCATCGCTCGCCTGCGCGAACACATCGACGCGGCCCAAGCAGCCTGCGGCCGTCCCCACCCCTCGCGATGGGCGCCGCGGCCCCTGGACATCGACGTGCTGATGTTCGGTGAGGAGCAACGCACGGTGGGTCGGGTCACGGTGCCCCACCCGGATCTGTTGACGCGTAACTTCGTGCTCAGTCCCCTGACGGCGATCGCCCCCGATTTACGCATACCGGGCGAACCGACCGGCCAGAGCGCCCTGGCGCACAGCCGTGCCCTACCCCACCACATCCCCTTGTGGATGGGCGTGCTCAACATCACACCGGATTCCTTCTCCGATGGCGGCAAGCACGAGGATTGGGAAGCGGTGAAGGCTCAGGTGCAGCGCATGCGTGAGCATGGCGTGCACCTGCTCGACCTCGGCGCCGAATCCACTCGCCCCGGCGCCACGCCACTCACCGCCGATGAGGAATGGGCACGCCTCGCACCGATCCTGCTGCCTCTGGTGGAGTTTCTCGGCGACGACCCCCTGCGGCCCTCGATCAGCGTCGACACCTATCACGCGAGCGTCGCCGAGCGCGCCATCGACGTCGGTGTACAAGTGATCAACGACGTGAGCGGACTGGAGGCGCCAGGTATGTTGGAGGTGGCCGTCGGCCACCCTGAGGTCACGGTTATCGCTATGCACAACCTCGGCGTACCGGCCGATCGCGCAGTGACCTTGCCGGGTGATTCCGATCCCTACGAGGTGGTACGTGATTGGATTGCGCGCAAGCTCGATGCCTGGTCGGCGGCGGGGCTCGACCCGCACCGCACGGTGATCGATCCCGGCATCGGCTTCGGCAAGGATGCGCTGCAGTCCCTGCGCCTGTTGCGCTCCGCCGGTGATCTCGGTCGCCTCGGTGTGCGCCTACTGATCGGCCACTCGAGAAAGTCGTTCATGAAGAGCTTCAGCGAGGGGCCCCTGGACAGCGCGGAACGCGATCTCATCACCACGGGCGCGTCCCTGCACCTCGCGCAGCAGGGCGTGGACATCATCCGGGTGCACAACGTGCCCATGCACAGCGCCGCCTACCGCGGCTGGAGTCATCTGGTGGCGATGCCCCTGCCTCCCGCGGAGCGCCCTAGCACTACCTGACGAGTTCGCCGCCTGCGGCTAGGTGGCCGGTGTCGCTTGCAGGTGCGCGTCGATCGCGTCCATCACCCAGGTCCACGCTTCCAACTCGCGCGGGCCCGCGGTTTTGTCGATCGCGATACGCAGGTATGCCACCTCGTTGGTGATCTTCTCCTGCGGCAACATGGAGAGGCGACTGGCCAGGATCGCTCCCTCCACCACCGCCGCCTGCGCGCGGTTGAAGCCCGCGAAGGGCGCATGGGTGTGGGCAGCCGTTTGGCGACACCAGATGCGGGGCCGCTGGTCGTCCGGCTCCACCTCATCGACGCTCAGCTCACGGTGCACCAGCGCGCAAGCCAGGCGCACCCGGCCGTCGCCGACGTCCTCCGTCGGCCATTCCCGCTGACGCTTGGTGACGCAGCCGGCGAATACGCGTACGTCATCGATGAGATTGATCACCGCGCGTTCCGTCTCGAGCAGGTTGTCGAGGGTGGTGGAAGGACGGAACGGCGCCAGGAGCAATCGGCCATCCGCTTCGCGTACGCCCATGGGGGCGATGTGGACCTTCCCTGTGGGAGCGACGGTGGTCACCACCGTCTCAGTAATCATCACGTCGATTCGCCTTTTTGTTGTGTTGCCTGTCGTCTCGCAACCTGCGCCTTCTCACGTCGCGCCTTCAGAGTCGGGCCCGGTTCGCGATAGCCCGTTGCGGGATCCACGGGCGCCGCCTGCGCCGGGGCGCGCAGGGCTCCCCACTCGAGTTCGTTATCCTGCAGATAGCGCTTGCCCAGCTGCCAGGCGATCTGCGCCCTGGCTAGCTCCACCCCTAGGTAGAAGGCGTGGCTCGCATCGTCCTCCACCCCGAGCCCGGAATAGAACGCGAAGGGATCCTGCGCTTGCTGGTGGCCATCGCGATTGTAGGCGTGAATGCCCTCCTCGCTCACCTGGATCCGGTAGTTGAGATCTCGGATCTGCGCCGCGATGTCAGCGATCTCTGCGCTGGAGTGGGTGAAGGGCTTCTTCTCATGGTGGGTCATGAGATCACCGCTGTAGCCGCGAGGAAGCCGTTGATCCGCCTTCGCCGCAAACATCATGCGTCTAGCCACGTCCGCTTCGCGCACGGCGCTGCGCGCGTGGCGACTCACCTCGGTGGTGAGCACGGCGCCGACGTCGAGCTCGGAGATGATGCCGAACAGCACCGCGTTGATGCCCGTGGTGTCGGCATCCGTAAGCTCCGTCACGTTGCCCACCCCCAGCATGATCGGCGCCTCGGGCAGGCGCTCGCGCAGCGTCTGGTAGCGCACGATGGACTCGGTAAAGCCGAAGTGGATCGGATCGAGGATCGCATCGGCGAAGTAGTCGCGACCTCGCGCTTCCATGGCCTCGACGGCCTCGTACAGGCTGTCGAGATCGCCGTGCTGTTCCGGGATGAGGATCGGCGTGCTGGCCACCTCGTCCACCAGATGCAAGGTGCTCAGCTTGAGACTCAGGAGATAGTCAGCGCCGGCGCGCCCGGCGCGACGCAGCTCATCCACCTCCAGCGAATCCACGCTCACGCGCAGGTCAGCGTCGTGCAGCGCCGCGATGCAGTCCTCTAGATGGGGGAACGCTCGCCCCGGCAGGCAACCGATATCGATGACGTCGGCACCGTCCCGCCGGTAGCGCAGCGCTCGCTCCACCACAGCTTCCACGGGCACGTCTGGCGCATCGACGATCTCAGCGAAGACCAGCACCGAGTGGCGGGTGAGGTCTACTTCCCGCCCTCGCCCACCGAAAAATTCCGGTAGGTCTTTGAGGTCCTTAGGCCCGCGTTCGAGTGGGATGCCGGCATTGGCGCTAACCGCCTCGAGATCGCCACCGCACAGGCCGGGCACGAGGATGCGGTCGAAGCCCGCCACATCGTCCAACCGCCGATCTATCATCTGGGCCGTCATCAGCGCGGCCACCTTGAGCCCTAGGTCGCGCACTTCGTAGTCGAACTTGCGCTGCTCGAGGGCTTCGAGCTCTCGCTCCAGGCTGTCCTTGGCAAGACGCCCGGTCAGGAAGAGTATGCGCTCGCCCATGGCGCTCGTGGCCCGTCCGCCCGAGGTTCGCTCAGTCGTACTTCACGTAGCGAACGCGGGCATCGTCCTTCGGCGTGCCCTCGAGCGCACTCTCACTGTCTTCGCCCGGTTGCCACTGGATCACATCCTCCATCCGTGCCGCCAGTTCGAAGTCCTTGTCGGTGATGCCCCCCGCCGCGTGGTTCTGCAGCTTCACCAACACGAAGGCGTAGGAGACCGTAAGATCGGGGTGATGCCAGGCGGCTTCGGCCAGGTGCCCCACCGTGTTCACCACCATCAGCGTGGCCTTCCATCCGTGGGTTCGGTACTTGCGGCGAATCCACCCGTCCTCGTAGTACCACTGGGGCAGGTGGGCCTGCAGATGGGCGTTGATCTGATCTTCGCTGTAGGTCTTCTCGTCGTTTGCCACGGTGTGATCTCCCTGCGATGGCGGTGAGTGCGTGCGCGCCGATCGGCAAGCCGAGCGCGCCTCGCCACTCCCGGGCGCGTACAAGCGGCCGCGAGCGAGGCCAGAGTGTAGACTATCGTGGCATCGCTGCCCCACCACGCAAAATGCTGTCATGACCCTGGGTGCCGACCCTAGCCACACGCGCGATCCTCACCTGCTGGCGCTGTTCCCGACGACGTCGGATCCGGCGGCGCCGATGTCCGTGCGCGGACGCTATTTGGATCCCGAGTCGGGGGTACTGCAGGAAGCCGCCGACAGTGCGCCTGAGCGGCCCCTGATCTACGCGAATTTCGTGACCAGCCTGGACGGCCGGATCGCCCTCGGTGACACGGAAGAGGGGTCCCATGTACCGCGGGCGCTCACCACCCGTGCGGACTGGCGTTTGTTTCAGGAGTTGCAGGCCCATGCCGACTGCTTCATCACGCACGGCGCCTACCTGCGTGCGCTGGCGGCCGGTCGCCTCAGCGACATCTTGCAGGTGGGACTGCGCCAAGACAGTGCGGATCTACTGGCTTGGCGCCACGGCCGCGGCCTGACCCGGCAACCCGCCGTCGTCATCGCGAGCCGCTCGCTGGACTTCGTGCTGCCAGACTCCCTTGGCCAACACGACCAATCGGTGGTCGTGGTGACCTCGAGTGATGCCCCCGAAGCGCGCGTGCGACACCTGCGCGAGGAGAGTGGCGTGAACGTCATGGTGGCCGACACCCCTGGACCGGTTGGTGCCAGCTTGCTGGTGGAGGCCGTGCGGGCCCTGGGTTGCAGCCGCGCTTACCTCGAGGCCGGGCCGACCGTGCTCGGCGCCATGCTGCGCGAGCGCTATCTCGGTCGCCTGTACCTGACCTTAGGTCATCGTTTGTTGGGCGGAGATGCGTTTCACACGCTGGTGAACGGCGCACCGCTGCAAGGGTGTGGGGAGCTCAGTTTGGAGCAGCTCTACTTGCTGACGGGTGAGAACGGGCAGTTCTTCGCCCGCTTTCGGCCGAGGCCCTAGAACCAGGGCAGCGGCCGACCGGGTGCCAGGTGGCACCCGGCGGCAGTCAACGATTCCCTTAGGAAACGTTGGCAGCGAACGGGTGCTCAGCGTTCTTCTGAGCAACCACTTCCTTCGCCGAAGGCTCACCTGCGATAGCACGCTTCAGCGAGAGCTTGGTGGCTTCGTAGTTCCACTGCTCGATCTTCGCATCGTCGGTGGCTTCCCAGTGGATGAACACACCCACGCACACGTAGAGGTCATCAGCCTCATCAGCGGGAATCGTGCCGTCTTCCACGCACTCGACCACAGCCTTGGCAACGCCACGCTGGGCGGGGCCGAACATCTGCACCGCCTGGCTGGAACGCTTCATGGTCACCTTGTTGAACATCAGGGTGTTGGGCTTAGCCGGCACGTTCGGTGCGACCACGGCCAACAGGCTGGTGAAGCCGTCCTTGTTGTTGGTCAGCGAGTTGCAGAATGCGGTCTCGGCAGCGGAGCCGCGCGGGCCCACGATCAGGTCGATGTGTGCCACTTCGTTGGTGTCGCCCACCAGGGCCTCACCCACCATTACTCCCGTCACTTTCGCCATTAGATTACTCCTTGAGCTAGATAATCGGGCTGGGCCCTCTCATGCCCTGCCCCGTCGAGACCCTCGGTGCTCAGCCGCTCAGCGGCCGCCCCTTGAGTGTCAAGTCGATGGACGCCCTGACGAGGGCACCACGCCCGCTAGCCTCGAGACCAGCAGGGTGGCGACCGTCAGGTCGGCCGTGGTTCCTGGATTGACTCCCCTCGCTTTCAGCCGCGCGTCGAACTCGCGCAACATCGCCAGCGCCGCGGCCCCCTCCCCCTGTCGTCGCAGTGACTCTCGTACTGAACGCGCTTCCTTCTGAACGGATGCCGCTTCATCTGCGCCGAACTTGCGCCGAATATGCGTGTCGGGTATCCACGCGAGCAATCCCAAGTATAGCGCAACCACCTGCCATTTTCGGGAGGTGTATTGCTCCGCGGATGCCTGCAGAGCCGGCACCCCGAGTTCGAAAACATCGACGTAGTCGTGGCTGTACTGGCGGGCGATGCGATCCTCGGCGGAGGCGCTTTCCATCACCTCGCGCAAGGGCGCCATGGCCGGCTCGTGCACGTCGTGTTGGCGTGCATCGCCCAATCCTGCAGGGGCAGCCGTGCGGATCGCCTCGAAAACGCCCTGCGTATCGCTGACGTCGAGTTGGCGCAGCACCGTGCGCACGCCGTCACGAAGCGGCGCCCCCCCGCCCGTCTGCTGCGCTGCCATGAGCAGCGGCGCGGCGAGCAGGACGATCCCGAGGTTCGTGTTGCACCCGGCGACGGCCCAGGAGCCGCGCACGGCGCCCAGCACGCGAGCGCCCAGACCACGCTGGGCATCGCACAGGGCCGGCGCACTGGCCTCAGCGCTGCGCGCGAAGTCGAGGGCGGTCATGCCGTGACCCGGCGAGTAGATGCTGACGTTGCCGGGTTTCGGTGCGCGCAGCTCATCCAGACAGGCCAACAGGTAGGCGCGCTGGAGGGGATCCACCGCCGCCGCAGCCCGGGCGGCACTATCGTCGAGCAGCTGTGCACCTGCGGTCATCGCCATGTCGCGTACGTCAGCCTCCGAAGGACCGATCGAGGAGTGCCTCGTCGAGGGCTCCCGCGTGGAAAGTACGTCCACTCTCCACCGCCGTCACCGCCACGCGGGCCGGGCTGAAGAGCATGCCATCGACCTTGAAGAAGTCGTACTCGTAGGCCTTGAACACCTCGGCGAACGGCTTGCCGTAGTCTCGCGAGGTGCCGCTGGGCAGTGCTCTCGCCAGCTGCTCGGCGGCCTCGTCGGCGCCGGTGACGAACAGGTGCACCTGGCCGCCGAACAGGATCGTATCGTTGGTGCGGCCCATGGCGGCCAAGCCGTTTCGAATCGGGGGCGGCAGCGGCGTAGTGCCCAACCCTTCGACCACGTTCTCGAGGCGAAAACCGAGTTCGTGCGCCTTGTGCAAGGCCACCTCGACCACCCGCGCGGCGATCTGCACCACGCCAGCGAGGCTGCCCGTGGGCGTCAGCACGAAGGTCAATGCCCCGGATTCCACACCGCAGTCGCTCGCCACCTTGTCGACCAAGGCTGCAGGCGGCGCCTTGTCGGTCTCGAGTACGAGCACCGCTTGGTCACCAGCATCGGCGTAGGCCAGTTCCTCAAAGAGCGCTTCCTTGCGCGCCAGGGCCCGTGCTGGCCCTGAACCAAGGGCATGGAAGCGCTGTCCGTCGCCCTCCTCCTTGTGCGCCAGGGACCAGCCCGCGTACTGGCTGCCCAGACAGCTGATCACCGGTTGGCTCGTGCGCACCTGCACCTGCCAGGGCCACTGGGAGAAGCTCGCGATGCTCTGCAGAGACACGTGGCCGAGGCCGCCCATGCAGATCTCGCCGATCAGGCGCCCCGCCTCGAGGCTGCCCGGGTGATCGATGCCCGCATCCACCACCGTGGCGCCTGCCAGCGTCGAGACACCCACCCGCAGCGCTTCGGCCTCGCCGATCAGGCGCGCGACCAAGGGCGCGGCGAGCGCGTTGATCCGCAAGTTGCGCGACGAATCGTTCACAGCAGTTCCCGTGCGCGGCGGAACGCGTCAGGGAAATCCAGGACCACGGACTGTTCTGCCTGCTGCATGTACTTCAGCAGATCCGACTGCACCTTGTACTTGATGTCACCCACCGCCAGCGCCCCGATGCCGACGGCGCCCCCGGCCAGGGCCACGTCCGCATCGCGCGGGCCGATGCCCTCGATGCCGCTCGGCGGCACGGCGTTCACATCCACCGCCACCTTCATGTGCTTGGCCTCCGCCAACATGTCGGCGGTGATGATGCGAATACCCGCCTTGGCGGCGGCAATTACCACCTCTGCCGATTCCAGGGCGCTGCGTTTGCCGTCGTCGGACTGGGCTGACACCCAGGGGATGTTGACGCCGTAGCGTTCGAAGAAGCCCGTCGCCGCGGCTTCACGCTCGGGCTTTGCCGGCGTCAGGCGGGCAAGCATGGGTTTACCGCCCTCTTGGGCAACCAGCACGGCGGCACACATACCGACGGGGCCACCGCCGAAGACCACCGTGTTGCGTCCCTCGAAGCCGCGACCGTCGCGTTTGATCAGCTCGGCCTCCGCCATGGCGATCATCGCCGCGGCCGTGCTGTAGGCCCCGTTCGGGTCCGCAAAGACGGATACCTCGAACGGCGGCACCATGGCGCCACGGGTTTGCTTGAGCATCTCGGCCGCTTCGTTCACGTCCCAGCCACCGATGAAGATGCCGGTCTCACGGAAGCGCTTGGGGGGACGGGAGAAGATGGCGTCCTGCACCATCGCCACCACCCTGTCCGTACCAATCCCCGTGTACGGCACGATGACTTCGAAGCCTGCGTCAACGGCCATGTTGACGTCGAAGGGACTCACGTTATCGCCCGGGACGAGCATGTGAAGAATGCGCGGTATTGCCATTGTCGCTTTCCTTGAGACGTAATCGATTGTGAATTCAGTGGTCGGCGCTGGCGGCCAGCGTATCGCTGGCCGTGCCATCGCCTGACACGATGGGCTGCAGTCTCGCGGGCGTGTTTCGCGGCGTCGCAATGGTGAACTGCAGGCCACTCCCGGGGCGCCGCCGCGCCTCGAGTTGGGTGATCAGATGTTGTGCCTGGGCGTGGTCGGCGCAGAATCCGAAGCCGGTTGGCCCCCACGAGCTCTGGCCGACGCCGTGAATCTCGCGTGCGCGCATCCAGGCCAGCGCCTCGGTAACCGCAGGGCTCGCGAAGCGTCCGCCTTGCGCCGGGGCGAAGTGATCACCTACGCGTTCCTGTAGCTCGGTGATCGCCTCCCCGAAGGTGCGCAGATTAGCCTCCGCGAGGGCGGGCAGCATGCCCATGAGCACCAGCGTCGCATGTTCGTGTACCCCGGGCGGCGAGCGCTGCGCAAGCTCGCGAAAGGCGGTGCGTTCGCGCTCCCCCGATAGCCCCCGGAAGGCTTGATCGAACACCAACACCACCCGCCACGCGGACGGCACCTCGGCGCGGGCGATGATCGGTGGCGGCTCCACCGTGCCTTCGCTCGCCGCCTTTCCACCATCGACGAGGAAGCCACCTTGTTCGAAGGCACCCACGCCGATGCCCGATCGACCGCCTCGATCGAGCAGGCTCGCGGTGCGTGCGGCCGAAAGCGGTCGGCCGGCCTGGGCAGCCAGGGCGGCCCCCAGCGCCAGCGCGAGCTGCGTGCCCGAGCCGAGGCCGGCGTGGGCCGGCATGGCCTCGACCACCTCGACACTCACCCGATGCGCCATGCTGAGGTGATCGAGCAAGGCCCGCGCGTAGCGAGTAGCACGCGGTGCCTCAGCGCCGCTCACCTGCAGGCTATCGCCGGCGCTCACCAAAACGCGGGTATGGGGCTGGTCCAGCGCCATCCCCACACTGCCGAAGCGACGCCCCGCGGCGGTGCCGGCGGGATCGATGAACCCCATATGCAAGCGAGCAGGCGCCAGCACCTCTACCGCCCCCAAGGGCTTCGGTACTGGCACCGTCGTGGGGGTGCCAAGGCTGCCCCACGTGCCTGGTGGTCGATTTCCCACCGAGCCGCTCCTCAGTCGAACAGGCTGTGCAGTTGAATCTTGCCCTTGCCGAGCTTGCCGCCGTAGTTGGCGGTGTGAATCTCCTTCACGCCCGCGACGGTGGTCGCCGCCTCGATACCCACGCGCATGCCCTCACGCACCTGGGCCTCGCGAGGTGCACTCACGATGATCTCGTAGATGCACTTCACGCCCTCGGGCACGTAGCTGTCCTCCACGTCGATCAGCGGGCAGTAGTGGTGGTTGGTGGTCGCCACCATGTCCTTGTAGTTCTTCGCGCCCACCTTCGAGCCGCTGGCAGCGCACTTGACCACCACTTCGTCGATGGCGGAGACCGCTTCCATAGACTTCTCCGCCGACTCGAGGCAGTTCTCGATGGAGTCGGCCAGGATCAGGAACATGCCGCCGGTGACCGCTTCGGTGATGCCGAAGGTGCGCTCGACGTGCAGGAACCCATCCATGCGCGGCACCCGGTACACGGTGCGCCCGTGATGTTCGATCTCCTGCTCGTAGCCGTCGCCGAACTTCTGGATCACCGTACCTTCGAGATCGAGGGTCTCCTCGGCGTACTCCTTGGGCATGGCATCGAACACGCTCGTCTGCGGGTTGGGCACCGCCCCCTTGCGGATGCGCAGGGCCAGGCACTTGGTCAGGTGCTCCAGCTTGCGGTCCATCACCTGGATGATGAAGCCGGGGCGTCCGTCGGGCGTGTCCTCAGGGCTGACCTCGCGCTCGAGGGTGGCTTCGCAGGGCGGTGCGGTGGCCGAACGCCCAAGGCCCTTGGTCTCCATGGCCGCTTCGTAGGCCCACTTGCGGTTGATGCTGGTGACCAGGATGCGGGCATCGCGAGCGGCGAAGGTTTCCGAGTAATCATCCTGGATGGGGATACCGTTGATCTTCAGTTCGGCCATGAGGTGTGCTCCAGATAAGGAAAGATTTGTAGTGCGTTCTCAGGTTGGACGAGCGCGGCGACATACCGACATCGGTGGTGCGCGCTGGCCCTCGACATGCTTAGGAGATCAGGTCCGCCGCTTGCTCGCGACGCATCAGCGCGAGCATGCCCGAGGCCTTGTCGAAGCTCTCCTGATACTCCGCATCCATCGCGGAGTCCGCCACGATGCCGCCGCCGGCCCACGCGTGCAGCATGCCGCCGTGCCAGGCCATCGTGCGGATGGCGATGTTCGTATCCATGCTGCCGTCGACGCCCAGGTAGCCGATGGCCCCGCAGTAGACGCTGCGTCGGTGGGGTTCCAAGGTCTCGATGATCTCCATGGCACGGATCTTCGGCGCGCCGGTGATCGATCCTCCGGGGAAGCAGTGGCGCAGCAATTCGATGGCGTCCGCCCCCTCTTCGAGTTCGCCGGTTACCGTGCTCACTAGGTGGTGCACCCGCTCGAAGCTCTCGAGTTTCCACAGCTCCGGCACGCGCACGCTCCCGGGTCGGCAGACCTTGCCCAGATCGTTGCGCAGCAGATCGACGATCATGACGTTTTCGGCCCGATCCTTCTCGCTCTGGTAAAGCTCTTGGGCCATGGCGCGGTCGGCCTCGGCGCCCAGCTGGCGGGGGCGCGTGCCCTTGATCGGTCGGGTCTCGACCACGCCGCGGCGCACCTTAAGGAATCGTTCGGGTGATGAGGAGAGTACGGCACCGTCCGGCAAGCGCATGAAGCTCGAGAAGGGGGCGGGGGTGACCTCGCGCAGTTGTCGATACGCGGCCCAGGCATCTCCTGCGACCGGCGCCGAGAAGCGCTGGGCGAAGTTGACCTGGTAGCAATCCCCCGCGCGGATGTGCGCTTTGATGCGGGCGAAGGCGCCGGCGTAGTCCTGCCGCGACAAGTTCGCCACGCATTCGCCGATCAGCTGGTAGCCCGCTGCGGCCACCCGCTCCGAGCCACCCCAAGAGACGCCGCCTGTGACCAGGGCGTGTACTCGCTCCCACCAGGCGCTGTCCTGCGCCTGCGCGGCCACCAGGTGCGTGCGCCGTTCGCGATGGTCGACCACCACGGCCCAGTCGTACACGCCAACGGCCATGTCCGGCAGGTCGACGTCGCGCTCGGCGATCGCTGGCAAGCGCTCGAAGCGCCTGCCGAGGTCGTACCCGAAGTAGCCCAGGGCGCCGCCGCAGAACGGCAGCTCTGGCACCGGTGCCTGGCGTGGCCCCAGGCGCTCCCGGAGCAGGTCTAAGGGATCCGTATCGCTCAGCTGAAGATCGTCGCCTTCGCGCACGGCGGTGACGCCCCCGCGGGTGCACAAGGTAGCGCGCGGCCGAGCGGCAAGAATATCGAATCGCCCCAGGGGTGCCCGTGGCACGCAGCTGTCGAGGAAGACGAACCACGGCTGCGCCGACAGGTGCTGGAACTGGCGTGCCGAGTCCGCAGCGTAGGGCAACTCGATGACACGCTGGGATGCTGATGCTGACAGGACGCTTACTCTCCGCCGTTCCCACCGAATCGCGGGGCGGGAGGCGCCTCGCTGGGCGGACAAGTGTAGCGCATTCGTGACCCGAGTCCGACAGCGTGCGTCATCACGATTGCTGCGGGAACGGCCTATAATTCTTGGGTTTCAAGCCACCCTAGGAGTGCCCATCCGTGGATCCCATCATCGACCTGGACGAAGGCGACTCGCCGATCATCTTGAGTGCCCCGCACGTGGGCACCCAAGTGCCAGAGCCCATCCTGGCTCGGCTCTCCGAGCGCGGCCGAGCCCTGGACGACACGGATTGGCACGTCCACCAGCTCTACGCGGGTTTGCTCCCCGGCGCGACGACGATCTCCGCCCGCTACTCGCGCTACGTGGTCGACCTGAACCGCTCCCCGGATGGCGGTTCGCTCTACCCCGGCCAGAACACCACCGGCACCTGTCCCGTGACGGATTTCGATGGCGAATCGCTGTATCTGGACGGCCAGGCACCGGACGAGGATGAGGTGGCCGAGCGCGTCGCTATCTACCACCGCCCCTACCACGAGGCGATCCTCACCCAGATCGAGCGTCTGAAGGCGCGCCATGGGGCGGTGCTGCTCTACGACTGCCACTCGATTCGCTCGGTGATCCCCTACCTGTTCGAGGGCCAGCTGCCCGTGCTCAACATCGGCACCAATCAGGGCGCCACCTGCCATGCGGACCTGGAGGCGCTCACCGTGGAGGGTTGCCGTGCGGCTGAGGCGGGCGGTTACAACTGGGTACTGAACGGGCGCTTCAAGGGCGGCTGGACCACCCGCCACTACGGCCAGCCGCAGACGGGCGTACACGCGATCCAGATGGAGACCGCGCAACGGGCGTATCTGCACGAAACGCCGCCCTGGGATTACGCGCCGGCGCTGGCGGATCAACTCCGGCCGTACCTGAGCTCGATGCTGGCCTCGCTCGAGGCGCGCGTACTGGAGCTGGGCGGTCGCGGGGGCGCGTGAGAAGGCACGGCACTGCGGCCTAGAGCAGCAGTGCGTGGAAGAACCAGCTGGCCCAGTGCCCACGCTGGGTCAGGAAGAAATCGTTGACGTCGCGGGCGAGGTCTTCGAGGGCGCTGTCGAGCGCCGGCGGCAACCACACGCCGAGCGTCGTCGTCTCGGCGCTCGCGAGCCTCTCGCGATCAACGGGATCACCCTCCCCCACCAAGGCGCGCCGGGAGGACGCTGCGCTGACGGCGCCGTGGGCCTCCGCGTAGTGCTCAGCGACGGCGATTGCCAACGCCGGTCGTGACGGCGCCATCACCTGCAGCAGGCGATCAAGCGGCGAGAGGTCGAGGCGATCCTCGACGTAGGCGATAGGGTCTTCGCGAACACTGCTCTCGCCCACCAGGGCCAACAGCCCGGCCACGGTGACCAGGCGCGATGAGCGCAGCTTGACCATCCGCAGGCGCCAGCTGTCCTCATCGCTGTGGGTGAAATCGTAGGTTTGATAGGCCACGTAGCTGCGCCGGTAACGCACCAGCTCAGAGGCCAGTAGGGCGAGCGGCGCGGACGTACCCTGGCCGAGGGTGAACCAGCGCAACACCTCGCTCCTGAGGGCTCGATAGCGCGCTGGCTGAGTCAGCGGTTGCGTGTCGAGGAGGCACTGAAGCCGCTTGCCGTAGACGTGTGGAGACTCGTCTAATTTGCCCAGCCCCCGCGGATCGAGCAGTTCTGCGCGACGCACCACTCGGCGAAAAAAACCTCCCGCGCGTGGGGCTCGCAAGCCCGTGTCCTCGATGGCCTGTAGCACGCGAGCCATCGCCGGCGCCGACTCGTGCTCGTCGACCGCATCGCCGCCCACCACCACGCAATCGACATCGGAACCAGGTCCCGCCTCACCGCGGGCGAGGGATCCGGCGACGGCCACGCACTCGAACGCGTCGAGGCCAACGGCATCCTGCGCCAGCAACGAGCGAAGTTGCGCGAGTCGCGCCTCACTCCACGCGCGGCTTTGCCGAAGCGATTCGGGCAGGGACGTCGGGCTCGCGAGGGGTTCGCTCATGGCGTGGTCGTCGTACCGATCAACGCTCCGGGTAGCGTGGCGCTTTTCGATATCACGGACGGCAGATACACTTGAGCTCAGTGGCAGTTAACGCACGGGGAGTGCAAGGGAATGAACTCAAGGATACCGGAAGACTCGGTGCTCAAGCGCCATCACGTCGCCAGCCAGCTGGGTGACATCCTGGCCAGCATGCCGCAGCGCCCGAGTGATTCAGTGCTTCGTCGCCATTTCGATTGCTCCGTGCAGCAAGCGCTCAGCGCCGCAGTGGGTAGCGATGCCGCGGCGCTTCTGCTCGGTGGCGGCGGATCCGCGTCTGTCGCCAGCAGTGCTCCGGCGAGCGCGCCCGCGGCGAGCCCTGCCCCCGCACCGGCGGCCGCCCCGGCAGCCAGCTCGGCGAGTGCTGGCGAGGCCGAAGCGGCCAAGGGTGGTGGCGGCGGCTTCTTCGGCTGGTTGAAGCGACTCTTCGGCGGCTGACCCCCACCCCTGACTCCCACGAGGGCGCGAGACTTGGCGGCGGTCGTGGCCAGCCCCGACCGCCGAACCGCGCCCCGCCCTCTACCGACGCGCCCCGCCGGCACCTGAAACAGCCCCCAGCAGGCATCGCCGTCACGGATTCGACCGGCAAAGCCCGCTACACTCCCGCCATGGCAGATCGCAGCGACAAGCCCGGCACCGCACCTAATGACGGCGACGACCGCCCGTTCTGGGAACGCAAGACACTGAAGCAGATGTCGAAGCGGGAGTGGGAATCACTCTGCGACGGTTGTGCCCGCTGCTGCGTGTTCCGCCTGGAAGATGAGCGGACCGGAGAGCGCATCGGCACCAACGTGTGCTGCGATCTCCTGGACACCGACAGCTGCCGCTGCACCGACTACCCTCGCCGCTCGATCCGCCAACCCCAGTGCATCACCCTGACCGCGTCGATGCTGACCAGGGACGCGAGCTGGTTGCCGGGCTCGTGCGCCTATCGGCGGATCGCCGAGGGTGACGGGTTGGAGTGGTGGCACCCGCTGGTGTCGGGAACACCGCAAACGGTGATCGACGCCGGGATTACCGTGCGTGGCCGGGTCATTCACGAAAATGAGGCGGGTGATCTCGAACACCACCTGGTGGATGGCTGGCTGACCGACTGAGCCGCCACCCGCGAGGGGGCGCGCCGGCCGCTGCCGCCGGCGCCCCACTCGCTGAGCGAAATCGCTAGCGTTCGTTCTCCAGCCAGTAGCTCGTGGCCGCTGCCACACCGCTCCCAGGCGTCACGTCGGCGCCGAATTCACGCAGAATCATCTCGGCACCGCTGATCGCGCCGCAGAGCATCAGTTCGTTGAGATCGCCGAGGTGACCGATGCGGAAGGCCTTGCCGGCAAGCTGGGAGAGGCCGGCGCCGAGGGCCAGGTTGTAGTGCGTGGCGGCCCGCTGCACCACCTTGGCACCGTCGATGTTCTCGGGCACCAGTATGGTCGTGACCGTGTCCGACTCCCAACGCGTCGCCTTGGCACAGATCTTGTAGCCCCAGCCCTGGCGCACCGCGGCGCGAACGCCCTCGGCGAGACGATGGTGCCGGGCGTAGACGTTCTCCAGGCCCTCCTCGAGCAGACGATCCAACGCGACTCGCAGACCCCGCAGCATGGGCATGGACGGCGTGTAGGGGAAGTAGCCCCCCGGGTTGGTCGCCAGCATGTCGTTCCAGTCGAAGAAGCAGCGGACGAGCTTGGCGTTCTCGCGGGCAGCAAGGGCCTTCGGGCTAACGGCGATGATCGCAAGCCCCGCCGGCAGCATGAAGCCCTTCTGCGAGCCGCTTACGGCCACGTCGACGCCCCATTCGTCCATGCGGAAATCGATACTGCCGATCGAGCTGACGCCGTCGACGAACAGCAGCGCCGGGTGCTTGGCCTCGTCCATCACCTTGCGCACGGGGGCGACGTCGCTGGTGACCCCGGTGGCGGTCTCGTTGTGGGTCATGAGCACGGCCTTGATGTCATGGCCGGTGTCATCGCGGAGGATCTGGGCGAAGGTCTCCTCGGGCACGCCGGTGCCCCACTCGGCGTCCACCTCGATCACGTCGAGGCCGAGCCGTTGAGCCATGTCGATCCACAGGTGACTGAACTGCCCGTAGCGCGCGATCAACACCTTGTCGCCCGGCGACAGGGTGTTCTGCAAGGCGGATTCCCAACCGCCCGTGCCTGACGCGGGGAAGACGATGACGGTCCCCTCGGTGGTCTTGAAGACCTGCTTGAGGTCCTCCATCAGGGGCTTGGTGAAGGACGGCAGCAGCGGCGAGCGATGGTCCTCCATGTCCGCGTGGATGGCGCGCATAACCTCGGGCGGCACATTGGTGGGGCCGGGGACGAAGAGGTGGTGCTTTCCGGTGAGCATGGTCATGATCGATCAGTTCTCCTGCCGAGATATCAACGATAGACGGGGAAGCGGGAGCACAGCTCGACCACCTCATTCTTGACGCGCGTGAGCGTGGCTTCGCTCTCGATGTCTTCCAACACGTCAGCGATCCAGTTCGCCACCTGCATCACTTCCTTTTCCTTGAAGCCGCGCGTGGTGATGGCCGGTGAGCCGATGCGAACGCCCGAGGTCACGAAGGGTGATTGCGGATCGTTCGGCACCGTGTTCTTGTTCACTGTGATGTTGGCTCGCCCTAGCGCGGCGTCCGCGGCCTTGCCCGTCAGGCCCTTGTCCACGAGGTCGAGCAAGAACAGGTGGTTTTGTGTACCACCGGAAACCACCTTGAAGCCGCGACCGATCATGGTCTCCGCCATGGTCTGGGCGTTCTTCAAGACCTGAGTCTGGTAGTCCTTAAAGCCTGGCTCCAAGGCCTCCTTGAAGGCCACGGCCTTGGCCGCGATCACGTGCATCAGGGGCCCGCCCTGGATACCGGGGAAGATCAGGCTGTTGTACTTCTTGGTGAGCTCATCGTTTTTGCGCGCCACGATGAGACCGCCGCGAGGGCCGCGCAGTGTCTTGTGGGTGGTCGTCGTCACCGCGTCGGCGTGAGGCACGGGGTTGGGGTAGTGGCCACTCGCGACGAGACCTGAGACGTGCGCCATGTCGACCACGAGGTAAGCGCCCACCTTGTCGGCGATCTCGCGGAAGCGGCCCCACTCGATGATTCCCGAGTACGCAGAAAAGCCACCGATGATCATCTTCGGCTTCTGCTCGACGGCGATCTCCTCGATGACATCGAAGTCGAGGCGGCCATCGGAGTCCACACCGTACTGGGTGGCATCGTAGATCTTGCCGGAGAAGTTCGGTTTGGCGCCGTGGGTCAGGTGCCCGCCGTGGTCGAGGCTCATACCCATGATCTTGTCGTGGGGCTGAAGCAGGGCCATGAAGACGGCGGCGTTGGCCTGAGAACCGGAGTGGGGCTGCACGTTTGCGTAGTCGGCGCCGTACAGTTCTTTGGCCCGATCGATCGCCAGCTGCTCCGCCACGTCGACGTACTCACAACCGCCGTAGTAGCGCTTGCCCGGGTAGCCCTCGGCGTACTTGTTGGTGAGGACGGATCCCTGCGCCTGCATCACCCGGGGGCTCGTGTAGTTCTCAGATGCAATCAGCTCGATGTGTTCTTCCTGACGAGTCACCTCGTGGCTCATCGCCTCCCACAGGGCCGGATCGAACTGCTCGATGGAGTCGGTCTTGTTAAACACTCCACTAACCTCCAGTAATCAATAGCGCAAGTCGATTCGCGAGGTGCTGTCCGCCTCTCGAATCAGCTTCATAAAAAATCAGAACAAGCCGCTGATGCTGCCGTTCTCGTCGATGTCGATTCGCTCGGCAGCTGGGGCCTTGGGCAGCCCGGGCATGGTCATGATGCTGCCACAGATCGCCACGATGAATCCTGCCCCGTTCGCTAGCCGCACATCCCTGACGTGAACCGTATGTCCGGACGGCGCTCCGCGCAGACCGGGGTCGGTGGAGAAGCTCATCTGCGTCTTGGCCATGCACACCGGATAATCCGGATACAGGGCTGACCATTCCGCAAGCTTGGCCTTCACCTTCGGGTCGGCGCTGATATCCGACGCCCCGTAAACGCGCGTGGCGACTGCTTCGATCTTCTCCCACAGAGACGCATCGTCGGGGTACACGTACTGGTGGGTCCCCGGGCGTTCGTCCAGGATCCCGGCGATCTTTGTGGCGAGGTCTTCGGCGCCCGCGCCACCGTCAGCCCAGTGCCGCGCCACCACCACCTCGACCCCGAGCTTCTCGCAGCGGGCCTTCACCGCCGCTATCTCCGCGTCCGTATCGAAGGTGAAGTGATTGATGCCGACAACGCAAGGAAGCCCGTAACGTTCCGTGATGTTGCTCACGTGTCGTTCGAGATTGGAGAGGCCCTCCTCCAGCGCCGCCAGGTTTTCCGTGTTGAGCTCCGCCTTGTCCACACCGCCGTGGAACTTCAGCGCACGCACCGTGGCCACCAGCACCACCGCCGCCGGCTTCAGTCCCGCCTTGCGGCACTTGATGTCGATGAACTTCTCGGCACCGAGATCCGCGCCGAAACCGGCCTCGGTGACGACGTAGTCGGCCAGCTTGAGGGCGGTCTTGGTCGCCATGACCGTGTTGCAGCCGTGGGCGATGTTCGCGAAGGGGCCACCGTGGATGAACGCCAGGTTGTTCTCCAGGGTCTGCACCACGTTCGGCTTGATGGCGTCCTTGAGCAGGGCCGCCATGGCACCGTGCGCATTCAGGTCCTGGGCGTAGACCGGGGTCGTGCGGTCACGCTTGTAGCCGACGATGATGCGCCCGAGACGCTCCTTGAGATCCGCCAGGCCATCGGCGAGGCACAGTATGGCCATCACTTCCGAGGCCACGACGATGTCGTAGCCGTCTTCGCGCGGGAAGCCGTTTGGCGTGCCGCCGAGGCCGACGGTTATCTGGCGCAGGGCGCGGTCGTTCATGTCGACCACGCGCTTCCATTGAATGAGCCTGGGATCCAGCTCCAGCGCGTTGCCGTGATTGATGTGGTTGTCAATCATTGCCGAGAGCAGGTTGTGGGCCGCGCCGATCGCATGGAAGTCGCCGGTGAAGTGCAGATTGATGTCTTCCATCGGCACCACCTGAGCGTAACCACCGCCGGCGGCACCACCCTTCACGCCGAAGCACGGCCCGAGCGATGGTTCGCGCAGGCAGACCACGGTCTTGCGGCCGATGCGGTTCAGCGCATCGCCGAGGCCCACGGTGGTGGTGGTCTTGCCCTCGCCCGCCGGTGTGGGACTGATGGCCGTGACCAGGATCAACTTGCCATCGGGCTTGTCGGCCAAGGCGCCGATGTGCTCCAGGGAGAGCTTGGCCTTGTAGTGGCCGTAGGGGTCCAGATGAGTAGCTTCGATCCCGAGCCGCTCTCCGGCCAGCTCGATGATCGGGCGCATCTTGGCTTTGCGTGCGATTTCGATATCAGACATGACGTTGACTCCCCTCTATCCGGTCCAGCCCAAAGCGGTCGCAATACAGTTGATCGACAGCAGCAGTGGTACGAGCTCCTCCAGACGCTGCTCGCCGTTGCTCGAACTGCCTCGGAACTCTTTGATAAGCGAGATCTGCTCGTACCCGATTTGCTTGATCGCCTCCGAGCGTCGCGACAGCTTGCGGCGGAAGCGCGGGAAGCGGGAGGCGAGCGCCTCGCTATTGGAGATCGCTTGCACGTGGCGCACGGTCAGCTCGTACTCGGAGGTGATCATGCCGAAGATCTCCGAGCGCACCTGCTCGTCGGGCACCAGACGCGAGTAGCCCTCGGCGATCTCCAGATCCACCTGCAGCAACGTCTTCTCCACCTCGTCGATGACTAGGCGGAACAGGCGTGACTGGGCGAACATCCTGCGTAAGGTGGTGCGCGCCTCCTCACCGCCCCGCTCGCGAATGAAGGCCTCTATGCCACTGCCGAAACCGTACCAGCCCGGCACGATGTGTCGATTCTGGGTCCACGCGAACACCCAGGGGATGGCGCGTAGATCGGACAAGGACGTAGCCCCGAAGCGCCGTGCAGGACGCGAGCCCATGTTGAGCAAGCTCAGCTCCTCGACGGGGCTGGCGGCGGCGTAGTACTGCACCAAGCCTGGGTGCTCGATGAGGCGACGATAGGCCTGGTAGCAGAACTCCGAGAGGCTATCCATCGCCGCATTAAGCTCATCGTTGGGCTTTAGGGCTGACTCGTGCTCGGACTTCACCGTGTGCTCGAGCACGCTCTCGGCGAGTAGCTCCATGTTGTAGAGCGCCGTGCCCTTGTTGGCGAACTTGAAGGAGACGACCTCGCCTTGCTCCGTCAGGCGTAAGCGTCCACCCACCGAGCCTGCCGGCTGGGCCGCGATCGCACGCCCCGTCGGCGCGCCGCCGCGGCCCACGGAGCCTCCACGGCCGTGGAAGAACGCGACCGGGATGCCGTGGCGTTCGCCGAGGGCAGTGAGCCGCTGCTGGGCGATGTGCAGTTCCCAGCTGGAGGTGAAGTAGCCGCCGTCCTTGTTCGAATCGGAGTACCCGATCATGCACTCGTGGTAGCCACCGCTGTACCGGGTCGTGCGCCGCACGTACGGCACCTCCAGCAGCGCGTTCATGATGTCGGGCGCGTTGCGCAGATCGCCGATGGTCTCGAACAGTGGGACCACCTGCAGGGGGCAGTACTCGCCCTCCTCATCACGCGCCACGAGTCCGGCGAGCTTGGCCGTGACGTAGACACCGAGCACGTCCTCCGCACTCTCGGTCATGCTGAGCACGATCGCACCGAGTGCGTTCTCGTCCAGGCTCGGGCCGAGGTCACGCAGGGTGCGCAGCAGTCGGAAGAACTCCTGTGATGCCGGGGGCAGATCGTTGAAGGTGATCTCGTAGGGGCGTTCGCGATCGAGTTCGCTCAGCAGCCAGTCCCGCCACTCGGGGGAATCCAGTGCCGGGCGCTTGTCTTCGGAGCTCCCGGTGATGCGCAGCCAGATGTCCTGCAGGGCCTGGCGCGTCACGGTGGTGTTCTGGCGCACATCGAGGCTGACCGTCTTGAACCGGAACACTTCTACCTCCCGGCGCAGGGCACGGGCCGCCCCGCGGGCAAGGCCTACGGACCCGCCTCGCGCCAGGGTGTGCTCCATGATCTGCAGGTCATCGATAAGCTCGTCTGCCGAGTAGTACGCGTAGGTGCCCGCCAGCGGGGCCGCGTGTTGCTCGGCGGCGGCCAGGGTGTTGGCCAGCTTGTGCTGCATACACACGGCGAATTGGCGGAATACCTCATTGGGGTTGCGGGTCGCGATCTCCTCGCCCTCCCCGCTCGCCTCGAGCAGGCCGTCCAGCCGCGTGCGGAACTCGGGGCTGAGTTCGAAGGCGTACTCGGCGATGCTGAGCCGGCGACAGAGGGTCTGCAGCTGTTCCGAGTAGCGTCGCAGGCTCTCCAAGCGGCAGGAGAACAAGGTTTCCTGGGTGGTGTCGGCGGTCACGAAGGGGTTCCCGTCGCGATCACCACCGATCCAGGATCCGAAATCGAAGAAGGCCGGAACGATGATGTTCGCTCCCGGATACGCTTCCTCAATGGCCTGTTCGAGCTTGTCGAACATCTCCGGAGTACGCGCGAACAACGCGTCGCGGAAGAAGTGCAGGCCCCAAGCGACCTCTTGCGCTACGGTGGGTTTCTGCATCCGCAGTTCCCCCGTGAGCCACAGCAGGTCGATCTCCTCCTCGAGGTCGGCGTGCAGGTTGTCCCGCTCGCGCCGCGTCCAGCGTGGCGACTCCAGTTCCATCAGCAGCAGGTAGATGCGACGGTGGATCTCCAGCACGGTGACCCGCTTGGCCTCCGTGGGATGCGCCGTAAGCGTTGGCCGCACCCGAGCTTCGTTGAGCACCTGTTGCAGGCGTTGGGCGGAGTACCCTTGCTCCCGCGCGTCGCGCAGCATCTGGGCGAAGCTGCCCGCCACCTCCGCGGCGCCGCGCTCCATCTCGATCATGCGCCGGCGGCGCATGCCCGCGTTTTCCTCCGCAATGCTGAGCAGCTGAAACCAGATTCCCTGCGCCTGCAGGATCGCCAGGATCAGCGTGCGATCCGAGGGCGGCGTGGCGCTGCCGTCGCGCAGGTAGACTTCGATGCGCGGCTCGCGCCGCTGGATCACCTTATGGAAGGACTGACTGAGCAGTTCGACCGCCTCGTTCGCGTAGTGCGCCACGCGATCGGCGATTGAACTCGGCGTGCCCTCCAAGAGCACCTCTGGACCTGAGTCACCGGTGGTTTCACTCATGTCAGGCCACCCGGTCGCGCGGCGGCTTGCCGGCGAAGAAGGCCCGGAGGTTGTCCACCACGCGCATGCCCATGGCTTCGCGCGTCTCCAGGGTGGCGCTGCCGAGATGAGGCAGAAGCACCACGTTGTCCATGCTCAGCAACGCCTCGGTAACCGTGGGCTCCTTCTCGTAGACATCGAGGCCCGCCCCGGCGATCACCCCATCGCGCAGAGCTGCCGTCAGCGCGGCCTCGTCCACCACATCGCCGCGGGCGGTGTTGATCAGGTAGGCGCCGGGCTTCATCAAGGCGAGCTTCTCGGAATTGATGATGCCGGTGTTGGCGCCACCGCCCGGCATGTGCAGGGAGACGAAATCGGCGCTCGCCATCACCTCGTCGATGGAATCACAGCGAATCGCCCCGTAGGCATTGGCAACCTCGTCGGCCGGCGGGTAGGGATCGAAGTAGCGGATCTGCATGCCGAAGCCGAAATGGGCCTTGTGCGCCATGGCCCGGGCGATGCGGCCGAAGCCCACCAGCCCGAGCACTTTGCCCGTAACCTTGGTGCCCATCATGTGGGTGGGTCGCCAACCGGTCCACGCCTTGGTGCGCACGTGGCGCTCGCCCTCGCCTGCACGTCGGGCCGCCATCAGCATCAAGGTCATGGCCGTGTCGGCGGTGCAATCCGTGAGCACTTCGGGGGTGTTCGTCACCACCAGGTCACGGGCCTTGGCGGCCTCGAGATCGATGTGATTGAAGCCGACGCCGTAGTTGCCGATGACCTTGGCCCGCAGCGTGGGAGGGCTCATCACCGCCTCGGTGATCTTGTCCGAGACGGTCGGGCACACCGCGTCCGCCTCGGCGAAGGCAGCCTGCAGTTGCTCCGCCGTCATCGGCGTGTCGGACTCGTTGAGCACCAGCTCGTACTCATCCGCGAGGGTGCGCTCGACCGCTTCCGGCCAGCGCCTGGTGACGATCACCTTGGCCTTAGTCATAGCTTGCCCCCCTAGGCGACTTTCTCGAGCACACTGGCCACCACCGGGCCGAAGTCCGCAGGCGTCGGCACGATGGTCACGCCGCACTCCTGCAGGATCTCCACTTTCTCCGCAGCTGATTCACCAAAGGCCGAGATGATCGCGCCCGCGTGGCCCATCTGACGCCCCTTCGGTGCGGTGAGCCCCGCGATGTAGGCGATGACGGGCTTGCTCATGTTCTCCTTGAAGAACCGTCCGCCTGCCGCCTCCTGCGGGCCACCGATCTCCCCGATCATCACCACCGCCTTGGTCTGCGGATCCTCCTCGAAACGCTCGAGGTGATCGCGGAACGCGCTGCCGTTGATCGGGTCGCCGCCGATGCCGACGCTGGTGGAGATGCCGATGCCTAAGGACTTCATCTGCGAGGCGGCCTCGTAGCCGAGGGTGCCCGAGCGACCGATGACACCGACCGAACCAGGCATATAGATGTGGCCCGGCATGATGCCCATCATGCACTTGCCCGGGCTGATACTACCGGCGCAGTTAGGCCCGGTAAGCACCATGCGGTTCTCCGCGCGGTAGCGGCGCATGTAGCGTTTGACGCGGATCATGTCCTGGGTGGGGATGCCGTCGGTGATGCACACGCAGAAGCGAATACCGGCGTCGGCCGCCTCCATGATGCCGTCCGCGGCAAAGGGTGGCGGCACCAGAATGATCGAGGCGTTGGCGCCCGTGGCCTCCACGGCGTCCTTCACCGTGTTGAACACCGGGCGATCGAGGTGCGTGGTGCCCCCCTTGCCCGGGGTCACGCCACCGACGATGTTGGTGCCGTAGTTCATCATCGCCTGGGCGTGGAAGCTGCCGTGCTGCCCCGTGAACCCCTGCACGATGACGCGACTGTCGTTGTCGAGAAGAATTGCCATGGTTCGCTCAGCTCCGTCCGGTGGTCTTTTTCCACTCGGCCACCGCCACTTCGGCAGCCTCGCGCAGGGTCTCTGCCTGGATGATCGGCAGGTCCGAGTCGTTGAGGATCTTGCGACCCTCCTCCACGTTGGTACCCGACAGGCGCACCACGAGCGGCATCTGCGGGTTCTCCTGGCGGACGGCTTGCACGACGCCCTCGGCCACCCAGTCGCAGCGATTGATGCCCGCGAAGATGTTGACCAGGATGGTCTGCACCTTGTCGTCGGACATCACCAGACGAAAGGCCTTGGCCACCCGTTCCGGTGAGGCACCGCCGCCGATGTCGAGGAAATTGGCCGGTTCGCCTCCCGCATGCTTGATCATGTCCATGGAGGCCATGGCGAGGCCGGCACCGTTGATGATGCAACCGATGTTGCCGTCGAGGCCCACGTAGCTGAGGCCACGGTCGGCCGCGCGCATCTCGCGGGGGTCTTCCTGGGTCTTGTCTCGCAACTCGGCGATGCGCGGGTGGCGGAAGGTGGCGTTGTCATCGAAGGACATCTTGCAGTCGAGGGCCAGCACCCGACCATCGCCGGTCACCACCAGCGGGTTGATCTCGGCCATGTTGGCGTCCCACTCGGTGAAGGCCTTGTAGACGCCCATGATCAGGTTGACGGCCTGATTCACTTCCTTGCCGCTAAGCCCTAAGGCAAAGGCGATTTCACGCGCCTGGAAGGCCTGCATGCCAACAGCGGGCTCGATGGCCGCACGGATCAGAGAGTCCGGCTTGCTCTGGGCGATGTCCTCGATTTCCATGCCGCCTTCAGCGGAGGCGACGATCATGATGCGCTCGCTCTCGCGGTCCATCACGAAGCCGAGGTAGAACTCGCGCTGGATGTCGCAGCCCGCTTCCACGTAGATGCGATGGATGAGCTTGCCTTCGGGGCCAGTCTGGTGGGTCACCAGGCGACGACCCAACAGGGCTTCGGCCGCTTCCCAGACCTCGTCCGGTGAACGGCAGATCTTGACGCCCCCCGCCTTGCCGCGGCCGCCGGCGTGCACCTGCGCCTTGACGGCGAATACCTCACCGCCCATTTCCTGGGCACGGTAGACGGCTTGTTCCGGGCTGTACGCAAGGGCGCCGGGCAACACGCCCACCCCGTAGTCGCGCAGCAGTGCCTTTGCCTGATACTCGTGAATGTCCACTTGTGTTCCCCCTTACGCCTTGGCGCGCATCAGCTGCGCCTGCTGCAGTACGTTGCGCGCCATACGCTCCGACGCCGCGTCGATCATCTTGCCGTCGAGCGATGCCGCGCCCTTGCCTTGGGCTGCCGCTTCGCCCAGCGCCTCAACGATCCGTTCGGCGCGGTCGATCTCCGCGTCCGGCGGCGACATGACCTCGTTGGCCAGTTCGATCTGGGACGGGTGGATCGCCCACTTGCCCTCGTAGCCGAGGGCCGCGGCGCGGCGGGCAGCGGCACGGTAGGCGTCGGGATCGCTGAAGTCGCCGAAGGGGCCGTCGATCGCACGCAAGCCGTAGGCTCGGCAGGCGGTGGCCATGTTCACCAGGGCCGCATGCCACTGGTCTGCAAGCGCCCCCTCGCACTGGTAGTCCGGGTTCAGGCCGCCGATCACGGTGGTCCGCGCCCGCATGCTCGCGGCGTAGTCGGCGACGCCGAAGTGCAACGCTTCGAGCCTTGCACTCGATTGCGCAATTGCCATTACGTTAGCCCCGCCAAGGGCCGTTTCGATCAGGCACTCGAGGCCGATGCGGTGCTCGCCGAAGCCCTTAGCGTCGCTGATCTGGGTGACCATGCAGTCAACCGTGTAGACATCTGCGGGCACACCCACCTTTGGTATCAAGATGGTGTCCAGGTTGGCGCCGGCCTGCTCCACGATGTCCACCACGTCTCGGTACATATAGTGGGTGTCGAGGCCGTTGATGCGCACGGAGATGGTCTTGCCCTTCTCGCGCCAGGGGATCTCGTTGAGGGCTTCGATGATGTTGCGCCGTGCCTGCTCCTTGTCCGCCGGCGCCACGGCATCCTCGCAATCGAGGAACACGTAGTCGGCCGCGCTATCGGCCGCCTTCTCGATCATCTTCGGGTTGGAGCCGGGTACGGCCAATTCACTGCGATGCAGCCTCGCCGGGGCCGGCGGGTACTGGGTGAAGCTCATTGATTCTCCTGTGCGCGTGAAGGGTGCATTCTCGACGTCATCGCGCGGGACAAGCCGTCCTGGCGATCGCGCCGCTGCATTTTCAGTTCTGGCCTTACGCTGGGTTTGCGCTCACCCGAGCCGATCGTGGTCAGGGCGATGGTGGCCCTTGACGCTGCGTCGCTGATCCTGGCTTCCCCGATCAGGCGACGCGTCTCGATCTCTGTGGGCAACGGGCGTCGAATGCTCGTTGCCGCACGACTTGCGAAAGACGGAGGCCAAGTCTGCCGGAACCAAAATATAAGACGAAATAAGGAATACTTACATTCCGGCAAGTATTCCTTGGGTTAGGGCATCGACCTGGATACATCCCTTCGGAATGTACACGAGAACTCGTGGAGCGAAGGGGAAGGCGCGGCAACTCCTTCCCAGAGATGGAAAAAGTTGCCGCCCGAAGCTGAGGAAGGACGCGCTAGAAGCGCAAACGAAGGGTCGCGCCGACCATGCGAGGCTCGCCGAGGAAGGCGCCGAAAGTCTGGGTGGACCCAGGGCCACTTCCCGACCCCTGCAGCGGCTGGTCGAAGGCGATCTGGATGAAGTCCTCGTCCAGCAAATTGCGCGCCCACACCTCGATGGTCCACCGCTCGCTATCGCTACCGAGCCCGACCCGCATGTTGAGCACGGTGAACGCGTCCTGGATCTTCTCCACATCGAGATCGGAACCGGTGTTCATCTCAGAGGTGAAGCGCGAATCGAGGTGGATGAACCCGAGCAGGCCGTTGCCGAGGGGCTGCTCGTAGGTCGCGGCCAGCGACGCGCTCCAGCGCGGTGCGTTGGTAAGCGTCTGGCCTGCCAACGGCGATAGCACACCGGTGGCCGGGTCGATGATGTCGTCGCCGTAGCGGGCGTTGGCGAAGGCCACACCGCCGCGTAGCGTGAGCGTCTCGAAGGGCAGCGCGGTGAAGTCGAGCTCGAAGCCCTCCGTGGTCACTTCCGCGAGATTGCTCACCACGAAGTTGATCCCCGTGAAGGTGTTGAGCTGGAAGTTTTCGAACTCGCTGCTGAAGGCTGCCAGGTTCAACTGGAGGGCGCCGCCGGCCAGGCGCGACTTGAGCCCGATCTCGTAGGAGTCCACGGTCTCGGCTTCGAACTCGAGATCGGCACCGGAGGGCGTCAGCCCGAGCAGAGGGTTGGCAAGCCCCGCACGGTCCAGGTTGAAGCCCCCGGCCTTGAAGCCCCTGCCGTATGAAGCGTAGCCGGAAACGCTGTCAGTGAACTCGATGCCGAGGTTGACGGTTCCCGTGACTTCCCTGTCCGTGCGATCTGCGGCGTACTCACCGTCGGTCAGAGGATTAAAGAACGGCAGGCAAACAAGACCAATAGCGTCGGGCGGTGCCACCCCCAACCCCACCGATGCCAAACACGCTGGATTGTCCGACAGCAGGCTGGCCTCGAGATCCTTGTCCTCCTCCGTGTAGCGCACGCCGAAGCCCAAGGAGACGCGGTCGGTAAACCGCAAAGTGTTGTGGGTGAACAGCGCCCAGCTCACCGCCTCCTGGTGGAAGGAGTCGCTCACGACGCCCTGGCCCTCACTGTAGATAGTGCCAGGCGCCAGGCCGGTGATGGCCGGCAGAGTGCCGGGAACGCCACCGCCGAGGAGCAGGTCGAGGAAAGGCTCGTACACGGCGCCGGTTCGGATCGCGTCATCGAGCGCGAGTTCCTCATCTGAGTAGAAGCCACCGATCATCCAATCGAAGCGATCGCTCGTGCCCGCAAGCCGCAGCTCCTGGGTGAAGGTATCAAAGCCCTGCACGTTGCCGTCGATGTCACGGAAGAGGACATCGGCGCTCGTGTAGTCGAGATCCTGGGACCGGTTCGCGTTCCACTCGCGGTAGGCGGTGATGGAAGTAAAGGTGCCGAAGGAGGCGTCCGCATCGATCTGCAGGGAGACGCCGTAGTCTTCCACGTCTTGCTGGTAGCCACGCTCCACGTTCACCGTGGCGTCGCGTTCGAAGGGATCGGGCGGTACCACCACATCGCCGCCAAGGGCGGTGATGAAGCCGGTGGTGGGTCCTGCCACGATGGTGGTGGCCGCGCAGCAGGTCTCGTTGCGATCGGCGTAGTCGGCGATGATCCGCATGGAGATCGCCTCGGTGGGGTCGGCTTGCAACTGGGCGCGCAACAAGACGCGGTCACGGTCGTTGAAGCTCACGCCCGTGGCGCGGTCCTCCAGAAACCCGTCACGCTCCGTGAACGCGCCATCGATACGGAACGCGATCTGGTCCTCTACCAACGGACCGCTCCACCCCGCGTTCAGCCGCATCTCATTGAAGCTGCCGAAGGAGCCGCTCAGATGACCTTCCGGTTCGTAGGAAGGCCCCTTGGTGATGATATTGATCAAACCCGCCGAGGCGTTCTTACCAAACAGCGTTCCTTGGGGGCCGCGCAGCACCTCGATGCGCTCGATCTCACCGAGCTCCGTCAAGGCGTTGTTGTTGCGGTTTCGGTAGACGCCATCGATGAAGATGGCGACGGAAGACTCGAGGCCGGGGTTGTCCCCGGTGGTGCCGATGCCGCGGATACGAGCCACCGTGCCGGCCGCCTCTGACGCGGAACTCGACAGTACCAGGCTCGGTGCGAGCGCCGTGAGCTGTCGGATGTCGACGATGCCGGCCTTCTCGAGCGTGCCGGAGTCGATCGCATTCACGGCGATGGGCACGTCCTGCAGGGATTCCTCGCGCTTCTGCGCGGTGACCACCACCTCTTCCAGCTGGGCTTGCACACCCGTACTTACCAGTGCGAGCGCCACCCCGGCAGGCCACATCGCCCGCGCCAGCTGAATGCTCTTATCCTTCACCACGACCGTCATTGCTCCCCCTATGCCCCCACGGCAACGATTGCAAACGCGGGCAATGTAGCCCACCGGGTCCGATGGCAGCAATGTTGCCTGCCTCCCGATGAGGCTCGAGCGCACAGACACGGGCGGCAACGTGCACGATAATGCTCCGCGGCGAGCACCCTAGGGCGCTCGCGACGCTCGCCCATGAAAAGGACCCCGGCTATGGCCGACAAACCGACCGTCGACGGCAAACAAGACCCATCAGCCCCACCTACCCCCGATGCCTTGACCGGCCTGCGTGATGAGATCACCGCGCTCGACAGCTCGCTCATCGAGCTGCTCGCCCGGCGCCGTGAACTCGCCGTGGGCATCGCGCAAACCAAGGCCACCTCCGGGCGCGCGATCCGCGACCAGGAACGGGAAGAAGACCTGCTGGTCCGACTCATCGAACGCGGCAAATCGCACGGTCTCGACGCGCCCTATGTCACCCGCGTCTTTCATCTGATCATCGACGACTCAGTTCGGCTGCAACAATCGCGACTGGTGGAGAGCAACGACCCGGCGGTGGACGCCCCGAGCATTCGGGTCGCCTTCCAGGGCGACACGGGCTCCTACAGCCAGGTCGCCGTGCAACAGCACTTCGCGAGCCGCGCCGACCGCCTCGTATTCCTCGGCTTCGACGCCTTCTCCCAAGCGGTGGAGGCGGTGGAGTCCGGCGCCGCGGATTACGCCATGCTGCCGATCGAGAACACCACCTCCGGCGGTATCAACGAGGTCTACGACCTGCTCATGCACACGCCCCTCAATGTGATCGGCGAGGAGACCCTGCAGATCGACCACTGCTTGCTCGCGCCGCCGGGCACCAGCTTGGAGTCCCTCGATCGCATCTACGCCCACCCGCAGGGCTTCGCCCAGTGCAGTCAGTTCGTGGCGGGCCTACGCCACTGTCGCCAGGAGTCCCTGGAGACGGCGGAGGCCGTGCGTCGCGCCGCTCAGGACACCGACAAGCGTGCGGGTGCGATTGCGAGCCGGCAAGCGGGCGAGCGCTACGGCCTCGTGCCCCTGGCGACGAACATCGCGAACCAGCGGGAAAACGTGACGCGGTTTCTGTGCGTGGCCCGCCAAGCGCGCGCGGTGCCCCTGCCGATCGCCTGCAAGACCTCGTTGGTGATGGCCACAGCGGACACGGCCGGGTCGCTGGTGGAGGCACTCACCCTCTTTCGCGATGCGGGCTTGAGCATGTGCAAGCTGGAGTCGCGCCCCATCATGGGCAACCCCTGGGAGGAGATGTTCTACGTGGATGTGGAGGGCAACGTCGATGCCCCAGCGATGCGCGAGACCTTGCGACGCCTGGCGCGTGTGACCCGCTACCTGAAGGTACTCGGGTGCTACCCATCGCATCAGATTCGCGCCACCCCGGTGGCGCCCGAGCGCTGGGTCGGCAGCGAACCGGCGGCGACTTCGGCAGGTCACTCCTCCACGGTACCCGCTACCGAATCGGCTCATTTGGTCAGCGTGAGGATCGGCCCGATGACCGTGGATGCGCAACGTTTCGCCATCATGGCCGGCCCCGCGCAGGAGACCACTCAACAAACCGCCCTGCGCGAGGCTGAGCAGGCTGCTCAAGCGGGCGCCAGCGCCCTCGTGAGTGGACTGCAGGACAACGCCCTCGCCGTCGATGCCCAACGTTGGCGGCGGCAGCTGCAATGGTTGGCCGAGGCAGCGCGCGCCACTCGCCTGCCCCTGGTCGCCACGGTGATGCGGGTGGAACACGTGGCCGAAGCGGCGGCCGCGGCAGATGCCCTGCGTTTGGACGGCCGCCACATGGAACATCTCGACCTGTTACGGGCGGTCGGTCGTACGGCGCGTCCGGTGATTCTCACGCGCGGGCGGTCGAGCAGCATGCGCGAACTCCTGCGCGCCTTGAACATCCTGCGCACGGAAGGCAATCGACAGGTGTTGCTGTGTGAAGCGGGCGCCGCCGCCGCGGACGACGCGACGCAACCGACCTTGGATCTCGGCACCGTCGCCCGCCTTCGTCACGAGACGGACTGCCCCGTACTGATCGATCCCGGCGCCGCCCTGGGCGGCACGGCGGCCCTGGCCACACCTTTGCTGGCGGCCGGTAAGGCGGCCGGCGCCAACGGTTGCCTGATTGCGTTGAAAGGTGATGGTGCTGAGAGCGAGGCGCCTACGCTAACCCGCGCACACTTCGCCGACGTCGTAGCACAGGTGTTGCGGCGATGAGCGGCTCTCGCGCCTACGCCTGCTGCTGACGCGGCACGCCCATGTAGTGCAGCATACCGCGCGCCGCCTCGCGGCCCTCGAAGACGGCGGTGACCACAAGGTCGGCGCCGCGCACCATGTCCCCACCGCCGAAGACCTTCTCATTGGTGGTTTGGTAGGGGCGATCGGCGTCCCGGCCGACTTGTAGCTTGCCATCAGGTGCCAAGGCGATCCCGTGGTCAGCGAGCCACGCGGGCGGACTCGGACGGAAGCCGAAGGCGATGATTACCGCATCGGCCTCGATCACGTGCTCCGTGCCCTCGACCACTTCCGTGCTGCGCCGACCGGCGCGTCCGCGCGCCGGCCCCACGCGAGTCTCCATCAGCCGCACGCCCTCGACTCGGTCCTCTCCGACAATGGCTACCGGCTGGCGGTTGTAGAGGAATTCGACGCCCTCTTCCACGCTGTTGCGTAGCTCGCGGCGGGAGCCCGGGAGGTTGGCCTCATCGCGGCGATAGGTGCAGGTGACGCTTCTCGCGCCCTGGCGCAGCGCCGTGCGATTGCAGTCCATTGCCGTGTCTCCACCGCCGAGCACCACCACGCGCTTGTCCTTCAAGCTGATGTACGGATCGTCCGTGCTCACCGAGAGCAAGCGGTTGACGTTGCCGATGAGAAACGGCAACGCCGGATAGACACCCGGCAGCTGCTCGCCCGGGAACTCTCCCTTGACCGCGCTGTAGGCGCCCAGGCCGAGGAACACGCTGTCGTACTCCTCGAGCAACTCCTCGAAGCCCACGTCCCGGCCCACCTCGACCCCGAGGCGAAACTCCACGCCCATCTCTTCCATCAAGCGATGGCGCAGCTCAACGATCTCCTTCTCCAACTTGAACGGCGGGATGCCGAAGGTCAGGAGCCCCCCGATCATGGGGTAACGGTCGTAGACGACGGCCTCCACGCCGTTGCGCACCAGGATGTCCGCCGCGCCGAGTCCCGCCGGACCGGCGCCGATCACCGCCGCCTTCTTGCCGGTGGGTTGCACGTAGGAGAGGTCCGGACGCCACCCGCGCTTGATGGCCTCGTCGGTGATGTAGCGTTCGATCGCGCCGATGCTGACGGCGCCATGGCCGTCGTTCAGGGTGCAAGCGCCCTCACAGAGCCGATCCTGCGGGCAGATGCGCCCACACATCTCGGGCAGGGAGTTGGTGCGGTGGGAGAGCTCCGCCGCCTCGAAGAGGTTGCCCTCCTCGATCAAGCGCAGCCAGTCTGGGATGTAGTTGTGCACCGGACACTTCCACTCGCAGAAGGGGATGCCGCACCCCAGGCAACGGGCGGCCTGTTCCGCTGCCGCGTCAGCGCCATAGTGTCCGTAGATCTCGCCGAAATGGCGCACACGCTCGCTGGCGGGCGCCTTTTCCGGTTCGCGCCGGGGCGTATCCAGGAAGTGCAGAGGTTTGTCTTGTGCCACGTTGATGAAGCTCCTAGCTGGCGCGACGCAGAGATTCGACGAGGTTGTCGATACTCGCGGCCTTCGGCTTCACCAGCCAGAAGCGCCCCACCACGCTGCGGAAGTCGTCCAGCATCTCCTGCGCCCACTTGCTCCCCGTCTCCTGCACATGGGTGGCGAGCTGGCGTAGGAGGTATTGGCTGTGGGCCTCCATGCGTTCGGGCGTGAGACGGTGGATGTCGATCAGGTCGTGGTTGTAGCGGTCGACAAAGTCGCGGTCGAGGTCGAGCACCAACGCGAAGCCCCCGGTCATGCCTGCGCCGAAGTTCACCCCCGTGCGACCGAGCACGGTCACCGCGCCGCCGGTCATGTACTCGCAGCAGTGATCCCCGGCGCCCTCGATGACGGCGACGGCGCCAGAGTTGCGCACGGCGAAGCGTTCGCCCGCGAGTCCGGCGGCGTAGATCTCGCCTCCGGTGGCGCCGTAGAGGCACGTGTTGCCCATGATCACCGTGTCGCGTGCGCGAAAGGTCGCACTGCGCGGGGGGTAGAGCACGAGCTTGCCGCCCGCCATCCCCTTGCCAACGTAGTCGTTGGCATCCCCTTCCAAGTGCAGGTGCAGGCCGCCGGCATTGAACACGCCGAAGCTCTGGCCGGCACTGCCCTGGAGGCGCACCTCGAGCGGCGTGCGTGCCATGCCCTGATCGCCGTGATGGCGAGCGATCTCCCCGGAGATGCGCGCGCCTACGGACCGATCGTAGTTGTGCACGGTGTAATGGAAGCGCCCGCCGTGGCCAGCCTCGATGGCGCCTCGCATGTCGCGCAGCATCTGCTGGGCGAGCTCGGCCTGGTCGAAGGGATCGTTGGTGGGCGAGGTGCACAGGTGCTTGCCGTCGTCCAAGCCCTTACCGGCCGTGATCGGGGTGAGGTCCAAGCGCCGCTGGCGGTCCGTCTCCCCTTCGCGGAGGCGAATGAGATCCACCCGACCGATGAGTTCATCGAGCGTACGCGCGCCGAGCGAGGCCATGAGTTCGCGCACCTCTTCAGCGACAAACTGGAAGTATTTCACCACCATGTCCGGCAAGCCGGTAAAGAAGCGCTGGCGCAGGGTCTTGGTCTGGGTGGCCACGCCCACGGCGCAGTTGTTGAGGTGACAGATGCGAAGGTACTTGCAGCCAAGGGCGATCAGCGGCGCCGTACCGAAGCCGAAGCTTTCCGCGCCGAGGAGCGCGGCCTTCACCACGTCGAGACCGGTCTTCAGCCCGCCGTCGGTTTGAATCCGAGTCTTGTGGCGCAGGTTGTTCGCGCGCAGCGTTTGATGGGTCTCGGCGAGTCCCAACTCCCAGGGTCCGCCCGCGTACTTGATCGAGGTCAGGGGGCTGGCGCCCGTGCCGCCGTCATGGCCGGCGATGGTGATGAGGTCGGCATAGGCCTTGGCCACACCCGCGGCGATGGTGCCGACACCCGGGGCGGCGACCAGTTTCACGGAGACGAGCGCCGAGGGGTTGACCTGCTTCAGATCGAAGATGAGCTGGGCCAGATCCTCGATGGAGTAGATGTCATGGTGGGGCGGCGGCGAAATCAAACCGACCCCCGGGCTGGCGTAGCGCAGGCGGGCGATCGTTTGATCCACCTTGTGCCCGGGCAGCTGGCCACCCTCACCCGGCTTGGCGCCCTGGGCGATCTTGATCTGCAGCACCTCGGCGTTGACCAGGTACTCGGGCGTGACGCCGAAACGCCCGGAGGCGATCTGCTTGATCTTCGAGCGCTTCTCCGTGCCATGGCGCGCGGGGTCTTCCCCGCCCTCGCCCGAGTTGCTGCGCCCGCCGATGCGGTTCATCGCGATGGCAAGGGCCTCGTGGGCTTCGGGCGATAGGGCGCCGAGAGACATGCCCGCGCACTCGAAGCGCTTGGTGATGGCCTCGACCGATTCGACCTCCTCCAGCGGCACCGGCTCGCCCAAGGGGTCCAACTCGAACAGATCGCGTAGGGAGGCGATAGGACGCTCGTTGACCGCACGGGCGAACACGTCGTAGTCCTCCCGGTCTCCGGTGCGCACGGCCATCTGCAGGGCCTGCACGACCTCCGTGTTGTACATGTGGTACTCACCGCGGTGAACCCACTTGTAGATGCCACCCTGCTCTCGCGGGGCGCGCTCGTTCCACGCGCGCTCGCTGAGCGCCACTTGATCCGCCTTCAGATCATCGAAGTTGGCCCCCTGGATGCGGCTGGGGGTACCGCGGAAACAGCGCGCCACCACCTCCTCGTGGAGGCCGACGATCTCGAACAGCTGCGCGCCGCGGTAGCTGGCGATGGTGGAGATGCCCATCTTGGACATGATCTTCAGCAGGCCCTTACGGATGCCGCGGCGATAGCTGCGCCCGAGCTGCTTGGAATGGTAGTCCTGCTTGATCTCGTTGCTGCGGCTCAGATCGTGCAAACACTGATACGCCATGTAGGGGTACACGGCCGTCGCCCCGTTGCCGATCAGGCACGCGAAGTGATGCGGGTCGCGTGCGGTGCCGGTCTCGATGACGAGGTTGCAGCGGCAGCGCAGGCCCGTGTCCACCAGATGCTGATGCACGGCACCGGTGGCCAGCAGGGCGTGCAGGGGGAGCTTCTCGCGCGTGAGGTAGCGATCGCTCAGCAGGAGCACCAGGTTGCCGGCGCGCACCGCTTGCTCCGCCTGGGTGCAGAGCGAGTCCAGCGCTTCCGCCAGGGTCATGGTGACGGGGAAATTCAGGTCGAGGAACGCGTGGCTGACGCCGTGTTGATCGAAGTCCAGGATCTGGCGCAGCTTGCGCTGGGAGAGCACCGGCGAGGACAGCACGATCTGATGGGCGTGATCGGGCTGTGGGTCGAGCACGTTGCACTCTCGCCCGATCTGCGTCTGCAGCGACATCACCACCGATTCTCTCAGGGGGTCGATCGGCGGATTGGTGACCTGCGCGAACTGCTGGCGAAAGAAATCGTAAGGTGATCGGACGCGACGCGAGAGCACCGCGATCGGCGTGTCGTCGCCCATGGCGCCAACCGCCTCCATCTCACTCTCCGCGAGGGGGCGGATCACCGAGGTGCGCTCTTCGTTGCTCACACCGAACATCTTCTCGTAGGCGAGAAGCGTGTCGGCGGGCATCGGCTCCGCGGCGAGGCGCGAGTCCACCAGCTGCGAGTCGAGATAGCGCACACCTTCCTTTAGCCAGTGCTTGTAAGGCGCCGTCTGCTTCAAGCGCTCGTCGATGTCGGCGCTGTGCAGGAGCCGCGCGTGTTCAAGGTCGACGGCGATCATCTGGCCGGGGCCCAGGCGGCCCTTGGCCACCACGGTGGACGGTTCGTAGTCGATGACCCCCGTCTCCGAGGCCACGGTGATGATCCGATCGTCCGTAAGCCAGTAGCGCGCCGGACGTAGCCCGTTTCGATCCAGGGTGCAGGCCGCGTAGCGCGAGTTGGCCATGACGATGCCGGCTGGGCCATCCCAGGGCTCGATGTGCGATGAGTAGAACTCGTAGAACGCGCGCAGATCGGGATCGAGGCTGGCCGTGGCCTGCCAGGCCGGGGGAACCAACAGGCGCATCGCGAGCAGGAGATCCAGGCCGCCGGCCAGCAGGACCTCGAGCATGTTGTCCAGCGACGATGAGTCGGAGCCCTGCATGGAGACCAGAGGTGCCAGCTCGCAGAGCTCGGGCAGGAGGTCTGAGGTAAAGCGACCGCGGCGCGCCTCGGCCCAGTTGCGATTGACCCGGATCGTGTTGATCTCGCCGTTGTGCGCGAGGTAGCGGAACGGTTGGGCGAGGGACCATTGCGGCAGGGTGTTGGTGGAGAAACGCTGATGGAACACGCAGACGGACGTGGTCAGGCGTTCATCGCGCAGGTCCAGGTAGAACTCCGGCAGCAGGCGCGGCAACACCATGCCCTTGTAGACGATGGCATCGCTCGACAGGCTGCAGACGTAGAAGTCTTCCACGTCGCCAGCCATCGCCATCTCCGCGCGGCGACGGGCGACGAACAAGCGGCGCTCGAACTGCCCGAGCGACATCTCCGCCGGGGCATTCACGAAGGCCTGTTCGACCGTGGGCAGGAGCGCCAGGGCTTCCTCGCCGCACGCGGCGACGTCCACCGGCACCTGGCGCCACCCGGCGAAGGACAGGCCACCGTCGCTGACCGCGCGCTCGAGTGCCTGACGGGCCTGTTCGGCGCGCGGTGCATTCTTCGGCAGGAAGACGTTGCCGGCGGCAAAGCGCTTGGCCGGCGTAATGTTGGCGGCGGCGGCGACGGCGCGAAGGAAGGAATCGGGTCGGCGAATGAGCAAACCACAGCCGTCGCCGGAGCGCCCGTCCGCCGCCACAGCGCCGCGATGGGTCAGCCGACTGAGCGCCTCGATGGCGCGGGAGACGATGCGGTGATCAGGGCGGTCGTCGATGCTCGCGATCAAGCCGAAGCCGCAGCTGTCCTTCTCGAAATCGGGCTGCCACAGGCCGTGATCCGGGTGAGCCTCGGCGGCCCGCTTGCTGAGTATCGTCATTCCACCTCCGACCGCATTCCCCTTCAGGCCAGAAACAACAAGGGCGCCGGGAGAGAGCCCCAAGCGCCCCTGGTTGGCCTGGCGCGGGTCTGGGCCCGTGCCGTGCGGTGCATAGCAGCAATCCTGCTATAGGGGCGAAGAAGCGGTCAAGGCGGCAATCCTTTCCCGGTGCATGTGCCGCCATCGACCCGTGTCAAGCACACTCGGGTTCACCTGAGCGTGCCGACGCCGCACGCTCGGGCGAGACCAGCCCGATATGAGGATCCCCATTGCCCGATACATTGATCGCTACGCCTGGCTGGGCCCTCGTGCAGGGCGCCTCGCGCGGCATCGGCTACGCCTTGGTCGAAGCCCTGCTCTCCCGTGTGAATGTCCTCGGCGTGGTCGCCACCAGCCGCCGCCCGCACCAATCGTCGACGCTAGCGGACTTGAGCGAGCGCTTCGGTCCGCGACTGATCACCGTGCCGCTGGATGTGGAGGCGCCCAGCTCGATTGAGGCGGCGGCGCGCGAGGTCTCAGCGCGACTGCCGGAGGATGAGGCGCTGCGCATCGTGATCAATTCCACGGGGCTCCTGCACGACGGTGCCCATCAACCGGAAAAGCGCTTGGAGAACGTAGAGGCCGAAGCGCTCGCGCGCGCCTTCGCCGTGAATGCGACCGGGCCGATCCTCGTCGCTCAGCAGTTCATGCCACTAATTCCCAAAGAGGGTCCAAGCGTATTCGCTTCCCTGAGTGCCCGCGTTGGTAGCATTTCCGACAACCGTCTGGGAGGGTGGTACGCCTACCGTGCCTCTAAGGCGGCTCAGAACATGCTGACCAAGACCCTCGCCATCGAATGGGCCAGACGCCTGCCCGAGTGCATCTGCGTCGGGCTCCACCCAGGCACGGTGGACACGCAATTGTCGGCGCCGTTTCGCAGTGGCGTGTCGGCGCAGGCGCTGTTTTCACCAACCCGTGCCGCCGGCGCACTGCTCGACGTGCTCGGCGGTTTAGACCAGGGCGATAGCGGTAGCTGCTTCGCGTGGGATGGCCAGAGGATCGAGCCGTGACCCAGCGAACTGCGAACGATGGCTGGGATCTGCCGACGCCGTTTCTGATCGATCACGCGGTGGCGCGCGAGGATATCGACGGTCTCGGCCACGCCAACAACACCAGCTACATGCGCTGGTGCGAGCGGGTGAGCTGGGCCCACTCGGAGAGCCTCGGGATCACCCTAGACACTTATCAAACGATGCGCCGGGCGATGGTGATCAGACGCTGCGAGTACGACTACCTGTCCGCCGCCTACGCGGACGAGCCGCTGCGCCTGGCCACCTGGGTGGTGGAGTGCGACGAGATCATCCGCATCGTACGGCGATTCCAGATTCGAAATGCGCATGATGGCCGCACCCTATTGCGAGCGCGTACGGAGTTTGCCTGCATCAATCTGGACACGGGGCGGGCGAGCAGGATGCCCCAAGCCTTCGCCGACACTTACGCGTCGGTGCTCACTCCAGTGCCCGAACAGCGAGCTCCAAACCGTCCATCGTGAGGACATATTTCTCCCCGAAAGACCACTGTCGTCTAGCAACTTGCGGTGGTAATCTCGGGAGGATTCACGCTGGGACAACACCGGCGAGGGGTTTCCACCACCACCGGGGGCACACTTGCTCAAAGCGATCGGCGCATGGTTAGCGGCCGGCGTGCTGTGCGGCGCGCTAGTGCTGCTCGTGTTGGCTTCGAGACCAACCTCGGATGCGGCGGGTAACGACGCAGCACAGGTGCCGGCGGTTCGCCGGATCGCCGTCGAATACGCCGATTTGCTCGCCAACCTCGACCCCTATCAGCTTACCGCTGACGCCTCGGCTCGCGGTGACCGCTCACTCGCCGAACTGAATACGGCCATCGATGCGCTCGACGGCACCAGCAACACGCAAGCGCAGGCGCTGATCCTGGCCGGTCGTGATGCCCTGACGGCCGGCGGCGCCCTCGTCGATCATCGCGCCCGCCTGTCCAACCACGTGGCCTGGCTACGTGGCCAAGGCCCGCAGGTGGTGCGCCAGCTGCGCGAGAGCGGCAACAGTCTGACCGCCGAGCGTGCCTTCTCCCTGCTTACCCGCGCCGTGGACGCCGCCCGCCGCGGCGGGGGCACGGACCAGTCCTCCCTGGGCGAGGACGCCGAGCTGCTGCGGGCCGACACGGTAGATCTGCCCTACCTGACACCGCTGCTCGATGCGGTCGAGTCTGTGGCGGGCGATCGTCCGCTCGCCGACGCGTCCTTCGCGCAATTGGAGGCGCTGTCGATTCCGCGCCTCGCCCGTCAGGCCGAAGCGAGCCTGCTGCGTGGCTCGACCAACCTGGGCGCCGCCCAGGGCTGGGCCGCGTTGTCTGCGTTCTCGGCCTTGTCGCTCGCTGCCCTGCTGCTCCTCGGCCTGCGCAAGCTAGAGGAGGACGCGATGCCGGCCGTCGCGGCGGCGGCACCCCGCCCCCTGGTGGCGGACGTGGAGGCGCAAACCGACGTCCAGCTGCGACTGGCCGAGCAGCTGGCAACCTTGGACGATGCCATCGCCGACCTGGAGCTAGCGCAACGTGGACTGGCCCAGCGCCGCCACGCTGACCAGCTCGAGCAGGTGGCCGCGCAGATCGACTCGAAGATGAACACACCCCTTTGGTACCTGCGCAGCAACACCACCTTGGTGGATGAACGTTTGGATGAGCTGCAGGGCTTCGTCGACCAGACGGCGCAAACCCTCGCCCTGTTCAGTGGCGAACAAACCGATCGCCAGCGCGTTGCCGAAGGCCTGACGGCCCTGCGTCGCACCCTGCGCGAGAACAACCTGACGGACAGCGTGGTGGAAGTGCGCGGGCTCCTGCAGGACAACGCCGACGGCCTCGATGACCTGACTCGCGATGTCGGTTCCATCGTGTCCGGCCTGCAGCATGCTGATCAGTCCCCGGCGCCGGACCTGGCGGCCCTCGTCGGCCAGGTGGCCGGGCAGTGGGCCGCGGAACGTTCCGACGCGCCGGTGACGGTTGCCCTCGATGGGCCCATCATCGTGGACGCCTCCCAGGAGCCCCTTCAGCGGGGCCTGGCACGGGCGTTCACGGCGCTGGCGCCGATGGATGCGAAGGCGCGAGGTCAATCGATCATGGCCAGCGCCCACCGCGACGGCCAACAGGTACAACTGATGCTGGCGGCCGCCCAACCCGTCGGTCAATCCGGCACGGGTGCCGGCCTCGATCTCGCCATCGCGGCCAAGCTCATCGCCGGCGCGGGAGGTCAGCTCCAAGGCGGCGACGCGGCGGATGGGACGGACTCCACCATCACCATCACCCTTCCTGTACTGCTCGCCCAACAGGAGCCGGAGACGGCCCTAGTGTCCACCCCTAGCACCGCCGATCCCGACGGCGAGCAGGCCACCGCGAGCTGACGCCACACGATGTGCAGACACGGACCCATGCAGGCATGAATCACGAAGATCGACTCGAGTCAGCCTCGCGATTGAAGTTGCTCTTCGTCGACGCCGACCGGCGCGTACTGAACAGCCTGCGTGCGATGTTCCGCCACGACCACGATGTTGTTGCAGCCACCCATGTGCACGAGGCACTCCAGGCCTTGGACGAGACGCCGGTGGACGTCGTGGTTGCGGACGATCGCCTACCTGACACCAACGGCCTCGATCTGCTGCATTGGGTTCGCCTGCGCGCGCCCGAAGCCGCCAGAATCCTGCTGGTCGGTGCTGGGGAGCAACCCTACGACGCGGCCACCATTCGCCGCGCCCAGCTCTTTCGCGTGCTCTCCAAGCCGTGCGCCCCCGATGTGCTGAGGGCGACCATCGCTCAGGCCGGGCGCACCGCACGCGTCGGACGTGCCAGTGCCCTGGTGCGCGCCGCCGCCAGCGCCGCCCAGCCTGATAGCGCCGCTAACGACATCCTTCGCGAAGACAAGGACGGGACCCGTCCGGTGCTGACGCTGAGCGACGACGATTCTGGCCTGCACCGCACCTTGGATGGCGCCGAGCACACCTTTGGCGGCACGCCCCGGTCGATCGACTCGGCGAGTGTCACCGGAAGTGTCCCCCTTGCCGACGTCGATGCGATTCCGGCGAACACCGAGGCCTCCCCCGCTGCGATGACGGACGCGTCGACGCCCTCCTCCGAGGGCGGCCTATCAGCACCATTCGCCACGCCGGACACAGCCTCGAGCACCATCGACGATACTGACGTTGCTCCCGCACCCGGTGAGAGCACGGACGAACACAGTCGCCCGATCAGCACCCGCGTCTGGAGCGCCCACGGGATCACCGTGGAAGAGGACGCCTACGACGACCCGACCGACACGCAACGGGTCTTCGCCAGCATGCTCCACGATAAGTCGACCCGCCCGCCGCACGCGACGGAGGAGAACACCTCTCCGGCGGTGCAGGTGAGCGCCTCGCTCGCCGCCGACTCGGGCGGTCACAGCGTGCTCCCGGACGCCCCTCTGGCCGGCCCTATCGGTGGCGTCGGCGAGGCGCTGCCGGGCGCAGCGATGCCTCCGCAGCCGCCTGCGGCGCCGCGGGCGTCGACCACCGCCCCGGTGGTGCCTACCGAAGTGCTGCTGCTCTCGGACGATGCCATCACGCGCGCCGAGCTACGACGCGCCCTCGAACGCGTCCACGTCGTGGTGGATGCGGCGTCGCCGGACGCGGCCTTGAACGCCATCTGCAGCTCCTGTTGCGCGGTCGCCCTGGTCGACGGTCGAGGGCGCTCGGCACGAGCGGTGGAACGCACCGCACGCACCCTGCTGGGCGCGGCGCCGGAGCTGAGTATTCTCGTGTTCGCGGAAGTGTCCGAGTGTGCCGCCCTGTTCGAACTCCCCGCTCGCGTGCCCGGTATCATCAGCTTGCTCTACGCTCTGCCCACACCCCAGCAGCTGTTCGGCGCTCTCAGCTGGGCGCACGCGGTGGCCACTTACGAGACTGAGCTGCTCGATGCGGCGCTCGCCGTGCCGCCGGTGGTGGTGGATCCGCCTGTGGCGCAGGCGCGGGGCCTGCCGAGCGCGGCCGCTTCGACGCAAAGCACTGGCGCCTTGCTGAGCGACCGCCTACGGCGCGTGAGCCGGTTCCTGACCGGTGCCCACGACGACTGAGAGCTCTGACCTAGCCGCCGGAGATAGCCACCATGCCCTTGCTTTCGCGCCAACCCAGCATCCTGCTGCTTCAGGTCGCCGCCCTCGTCGGTGTCGGCACGGCTGCCGCGTGGTTTGCGGGCGGCGCCTTCGGCATGGCCTCGGCGGAGGCCGACGCCCTGGTGCGCGTCGCGAACGCGGTCACCGTCGATGGGGAAGCCCTGCCGGCCAGTGAGGGCGATGATGCCACGCTGGCTAAGGATATCGATCGGCTATTGGACAACGCGAACCTCGCCATGGCCGCCGAGCAGTACTTCTCGCCCCCCGAGCAAAACGCTCGCGGCTACTACGAGTCCGTGCTGGCGCTCGCCCCGGAACACGTGCAAGCGAATCTCGGGCTCGACCGACTCGCCGAAATCGTGCTCGAGCGCGCGACGGGCGCTCTGGCGGAGGAGCAGGTACAAACCGCGATCAACCAGCTCGCTGCCGCCAAGTCACTGCGCCCCGGTCATCGCCTCGTGGCACTGGTAGAGCAGCAACTGCAAGCTGAGCGGTCGCGCCTGATCAACACCGCCGAGATTCTCTCGCGCTCCGGCAACTTCGATGTGGCGAGCGACATGCTGTCGCGGGCGGAGGCGATCCCGGGCCCAAGCGAGGACGGACTGCAAAACGCCTGGGACGAGTTGGGGAACCTGCGTGCAGCCGCCGTGACAGCCGCCGCTGCTGAGGCAACCGCCAACGAGGCTGCTATCCTCCAGGCCGAAGCCGCGCGGGTGGAGGCGCAGGCGCAGTCTGAACGCGAGCGTGCCCTTCAGACCCGCATGGGTCAGCTATTGGCGTCCGCGCGCGGGGCGATCGAGGAGGATCGCTTGCTATCGCCCGAATGGGAGAACGCCAAGCAGCTTATCGCCGAGCTCGACTACCTCGAGGCCGACCCCGTCGCGATGGCGCGCCTGCGTGGCGCCTACCTCAACAAGCTCATCGATGGCGTTGCCCAGCGTATCGAGGGCGGTGATTTCGATTCCGCAGAGGGCTGGATCACCGAAGCGGCGATGGTCAATGAACACGATCAACGCCTGCCCACCTTGCGGGACCAAGTCGCCGCCGCGCGGCACGCCGCGGAAAGCGAACGGATCGCCAACCTCAACGAATTCGAGTTTGCCAACTACGTACCCCCTCGCTACCCCACCGTTGCCCGCCAGCGCGGGGCCGAGGGCTGGGTCGATGTGGAGTTTCTGGTGCAGGAGGACGGCAGCATCACGGACATCGTGGTACTCGACTCCGCGCGCACCGCAAACTTTCGCGACGCAGCGCTGACGGCGATTCGCCAGTGGCAGCTCGAGCCGCGCACTTACCTCGGGCGTCCCCTGTCGCAGCGGGTGCGTACGCGGCTTGCCTTCCGCCTGGGCGACTAGCGTCTCCCGCAGAGCGCCACGCGCCAGCTGCGCTACACTTCTCGTCTGGGCACACTGCCCGCGCCGTCTGGCGCACCCCCTTGATCCACGCTCACAGCATCAGCCCCCACAAGGAGGCACACCATCGCCACGACTGCCTTGAGTGGCCGTCCGGTCTACTTCGTCGACGGTTTGCGCACCCCCTTCCTGAAAGCCCGTGGAAAGCCCGGTGCCTTTGCCGCGTCGGACCTGGCGGTGCAGGCAGGCCGCCAGCTGCTCGCTCGCTTGCGGATCTCCCCCGAAGATGTCGACGAGCTCGTCATCGGCTGCGCGATGCCCTCGCCCGACGAAGCCAACATCGCCAGGGTCATCGCCCTGCGCCTGGGTTGCGGCGAGCGTGTGCCGGCGTACACCGTGATGCGCAACTGCGCATCAGCCATGCAGGCCCTCGACAGTGCCGCCAAGGACATCGCCCTCGGACGCTCGGAGCTGGTGCTCGCCGGCGGCACGGAGGCGATGAGCCGAGCCCCCGTCCTGCTCAACGACGAGGCCGTGAATTGGCTGGCCGCCCTGAGCCAGGCCCGTACGCCGCTCCCCAAACTGAGCACCCTCGCGCGTTTGCGACCCAAGCACCTGACGCCGGTGTTGAGCTTGGTACGTGGCCTCACGGATCCCATCGTGGGACTCAATATGGGGCAGACCTGCGAGGTGATCTCCCACCGCTTCGACATCACCCGCGCGGCCATGGATGCCTACGCGGTCAGAAGTCATCAGCGCCTGGCCCAGGCGTACGACGATGGCAGGATGTACGAGGTGACACCGCTGTTCGACGGCGAAGGTCGCCTGCACGACGCTGACGATGGCCTGCGTCGCGATTCGAGCGCCGAGAAGCTGGCGCGCCTGCGCCCCTTCTTCGACCGTTCCGTGGGGCTGGTGACGGCCGGCAACAGCTCACAGATCACCGACGGCGCGGCCCTGCTCCTGCTCGCCTCCGAAGACGCTGTAGAGCGCTTCGATCTTCCCGTGATCGGTAAGCTGGTGGATGTGGAATGGGCCGCCCTCGACCCGTCGGAGATGGGCCTTGGGCCCGTGCACGCGTCCACCCCCATCCTGCAACGCCAGGGACTGTCGCTCACCGACATCGATACGGTGGAGCTGAACGAAGCCTTCGCCGGGCAGGTGCTGGCGTGCGTCGCGGCCTGGCAAGATGCGGACTACTGCAAGGCACACCTCGGCCTCGAAGCAGCATTTGGGCCCCTGGCAGCCCATCGCCTGAACGTGGACGGCGGCGCGATCAGCTTGGGCCATCCGGTGGGGGCGAGCGGGGCGCGAATCGTCCTGCACGCCCTGGAGATCCTCAAGCGCAGCGGGGGGCGGCGCGCCCTTGCCACCCTATGCATCGGCGGCGGACAAGGCGGTGCCATGCTCCTGGAGCGACCGGCCTAGCGCCGGCCGCCATACCTATCAACGGCAACAGTTCGGAAGCCCTCATATGAGCTCACCCAGCAGTGCTGCCATCACGGCCGACGCGGGCGATAGCCAGCCTCTCGACGATAGCTTTCCCACCACCGAACACTGGCGCATCGAGTGCGACGATGAGGGCCTGTGGTGCCTCACCCTCGATCGCGCACGCAGTAGCACGAATGTGCTGTCGAGCCTCGTGCTGGGGGAGCTGGAGGCGTTGCTGCACACGGTGGCGCGTCGCTCGCCTAAGGCGGTCATCTTCTGTTCCGCGAAACGTGGTTTCATCGCGGGCGCTGACATCACCGAGTTCGAGCGCTTGTCCGACGCCGACGAGGCCTACACGCTGATCCGCCGAGGCCAGCTGATCATCGAACAGATCGCTGAGCTGCCCTGCCCCACCGTGGCGGCGATCAACGGCTTCGCCCTCGGCGGTGGACTGGAGCTCGCACTGGCCTGCCGCTACCGGGTCATGGTCGATGACCCCGCCGCCACCCTCGGCCTGCCCGAGGTGAAGCTCGGCATACACCCGGGGTTTGGCGGCACCGTACGGAGCATCCGACAGCTGGGCCCGGTGCCCGCCATGAGCATGATGCTGACAGGTCGCAACGTCCGTTCACGCGAGGCGAAGCGCATCGGCCTGGTCGACCAGGTCGTACCGGCCCGCCATCTCCTGCGCGCCGCCCGACGCCTGGCCCTCGCGCCGCCCGCGCCGCGCCAGCGTCCCGTCACCCAGACATTGCTCGATACGCCCTTCACGCGTGGTCTGCTGGCGCGGCAACTGCGCCGCCAGGTGGCACAGCAGGCTCGCCAAGCGCACTACCCAGCCCCCTACGCGATCATCGACCTGTGGCAACGCCACGGCGACTCCAGCCACGGCACCTTCCTCGAGGCCGAGGCGCGCTCCATCGCCGAACTCATGTGCTCGTGCACCTCTCGCAACCTGGTACGCGTGTTCGGCTTGCAAGATCGCCTCAAAGCCTTGGCGCCACGCAAAGCCCCCCGCGCGCAGCATGTCCACGTGATCGGCGCCGGCCTGATGGGCGGCGACATCGCCGCCTGGTGCGCGATGCGCGGCCTCACGGTCACCCTGCAAGACCGCAAAGCGAAGTACCTGGCACCCGCCTTCGAGCGCGCGGGCCGTCTATTCAAGCGCCGCCTGCGGGAGCCCAGAGCGATTACAGCTGCCTACGATCGTCTGCTTCCCGACCCCCAGGGCAACGGCGTGGCCAGTGCCGACATCATCATCGAGGCGATCTACGAGAATCTCGACGCCAAGCGGGAGCTCTTCGCGCAGGTGGAAGCCAAGGCGAGACCTGACGCGGTGCTAGCGACCAATACCTCGAGCATCCGCCTCGAACGCATTCGCGAAGCGCTGGAACAGCCGCAACGCCTGATCGGCCTGCACTTTTTCAATCCCGTCGCCAAATTGCCCCTGGTCGAGGTGATCGCGGCGCCTGGAGCGGATGCGGGCGCGTTGCAGCGCGGCTGCGCCCTGGTCAAGCAGATCGGCAAGTTGCCGTTGCCCTGCGCGAGTGCACCCGGCTTCGTGGTCAACCGGGTGCTGATGCCCTACCTGATGGAAGCGTTCACCGCTATCGAGGAAGGCGTCGCCCTGTCATCGATAGACCGCGCGGCAAAGGCCTTCGGCATGCCGGTAGGCCCCGTGGAGCTCGCCGACACTATTGGCCTCGATGTCTGCCTGCTGGTGTCCGGCGTGTTCGCCGAAGAGTTCGGTCTGGAGGTGCCCGAGAAGCTCCAACGCATGGTCGCGGACGGCAAGCTCGGGCGCAAGACAGGCGAAGGGTTCTATCAATGGCGCCGGGGAAAACCGGTGCTGGGGCCTTCGCAGGACGACGGCAAGGAACGCGAACTCGCCCAACGTCTGATCCTGCCCATGCTCAACGAGTCGGTTAGGTGCCTGCGCGAAGGGGTGATCGAAGACCCGGAACTATTGGACGCGGGCATCATCTTCGGCACGGGTTTTGCGCCCTTCACCGGTGGTCCCATCCACCATTCGCGGCGACGGGGTATCGATACGATCGTTGCCGAACTGACGGCACTGAGTGAGCGCCACGGACAGCGCTTCGCCCCCGATGACGGTTGGGATCGTTTGCGAGCAGCCCCATGAGCGAGATGTACGCAGCTGAGGACGCTCCCCCAAAAGGCGTCGCCACCGCGCGCACGATGGCGATGCCGCGCGACGCTAACTGGCTTGGCGACATCTTCGGGGGATGGCTCATGTCCCACGCTGACCTCGCTGGCGCGATCCTCGCCTACCAGCGAGCCGGCGGCAAAGTGGTGACCGTCTCCGTGAACGAGTTCCGCTTCCTGCAGCCGGTGTACGTGGGCGATGTGGTCTCTTGCTACGCCCACGTGGCCGAGGTGGGGACCAGTTCCTTGCGCGTCGCCATCGATATCCGCGTAGATCGTCCTGGTCGACACGACGCTCTGCCACTGCAGGTGGCGACGGCGTGTATCACCTACGTGCACGTGGGCGAGGATCGTCGGCCGCGGCCCGTGCCGAGCGACGCAGCCGACGTGAACGATCATGAAATGTGAACGATGTACCGGGTAATGCTGCAACCCGCTGCTACTCTGCGTAGTCGAACATATCGCGGGTAGGCTGCTGGTCGGATCCGCGTGCGGGTGGAGCGCGCCGAATGGCGCTATAACTCCCCAGGGGCGGACCTTGCGCTAGGGCGGAAACCTCACCTAGCGCCTTCCTCATTAAGGCGAGGGCCATGGAAATCAACGGGTTTACGGCACAAGGGCAGCAACAGCGCGGAGCGCGACGACAACCGTTCGCCGGGGCAAGCACCCTTGGGTGCTTGCTAGGTAGTGTAGAATGAGTGCAATGGCAAGCGCTGTGACCCGTTCCGACTCGCAGATCGGCTCCGCCCTGAGCGGCGGCGTCACCATGGCCGACGTACGTCGCCTCTCGCCCTTCGAAGGCTTGCGCAATGACAACCTCAAAGCGGTCATGGAGCGCGCCCGGAGCATCTCGCTGAAGAGCGGTGAGTGGGCCTTCCGCTCCGGCGACAACGACAAGCACTCCTACTTCCTGCTGACCGGCTCCATCGGCCTCTACACCGACGATGGCCGTCGCGTCCGCGCGGTGGAACAAGGCGGTCCTGAGGCCAGGGCGGAACTCGCCCCGATGAAGCCGCGCCGCCTCGGCCTGCGCGCGGAGAAGGACACCAAGTTGCTCGTGGTGGAGAGCGAGTTTCTCGAGATCATGCTCACGTGGGACAAGACCGGCTCCTACGAGGTGAGCGATCTCAATAGCGAGGATGGGGCCGGGGATGACTGGATGAGCGCCCTGCTCCACTCGGCGCTCTTTCAGCGGATTCCCCCGGGGAACATTCAAGCGCTCTTTCTCAAACTCGAGCGACGCCCGACGTCTGCCGGCGAGACGCTGGTACGTCAGGGCGACCCCGGCGACTACTTCTACTTCGTGATCGAAGGGTCTGCATCAGTGACGCGAACGTCGCCCCACAGCAGCACCGGTGGGTTCGTGCTCGCGACGCTCAACCCCGGTGATACCTTCGGTGAGGAAGCACTCCTGTCGGGACGCGAGCGCACGGCATCGGTCACCATGAACACCGACGGCGCCGTGATGCGCCTGTCCAACGACGACTTCTTCGAGCTCCTGTGCAAGCCCATGCTGAAGTTCGTCGACTACGAGCAAGCCCAGGGCATGGTGCTGACCAAGGACGCCCAGTGGCTGGACGTGCGGCTACCGACGGAGGTGCCCGAGGACAGTCAGCTCGAAGGGGCGATCTCCATCCCCTTGTTCATGATCCGCATGAAGTCCCGGTCGTTGGATCCGGCGCAGAAGCTGATCGCGGTCTGCGATGACGGCGGGCGTTCCACCGCGGCCGCCTACCTCCTCGCCGAGCGCGGCTTCGACGTGTACGTCGTGAAGGACGGCGTCGCGGGGCTGCGCTGAGCAGCTACATCGTGTGCGTCGGGCGATCGGCCGTGAGCTTGCCGGCGAGATAGTTCTCGATCTTCTCTTGCGTAGCCCCGCGGTCCTGCTCGCTGAACTGAACGCCGATCCCCGCCGTTCGCTTACCCTGCGAACCCTTCGGCGTCATCCACACCACGCGGCCCGCTACGGGTAGCTTCTCCGGCTCATCCATGAGGGTGAGCAGCATGAAGACCTCATCGCCCAAGCGGTAGGAGCTGTTGGTCGGGATGAAGAGCCCGCCATTCTTCACGAACGGCATATAGGCGAGATACAAGGCGCTGGTGTCCTTGATCGTCAGACGCAGGAGACCCGGTTTGTTGGGAGCTATGGCCATATTCTGAATAGTGGCAGATGTGTTGCGGTGGGCAAAGTGGCTAGATCACGCTCTCGCGCCGAGAAGTCGCGATCATGTGGGCTTACGACGCGTACGTGCGGGACGGGTCACGCGTGCCCAGTCGATCAACAGTCCCTCCAGGAGCAGCCTCGGGTTGGCCTGACCACGCAGGGTCAAGGTGGCTTCCGCGAGGCGATCGGCGAACTCGAACAGGTCACTCGGGGCCACCCAGCGCGCGCCCTGCGCGGCCAACACGCGGTAGCTCGTCGCCGTCTCCGGGCCCTCCTCCGCCCCCTGCGCGCCGCTCGCCAACCCCTCCCGGGCGATCGCATGCAGGGCGCCCTGCCACCAGGCGAGGATCCGCTGCATGTCGAGCTTCTCCCAGCCTCCGGCAACGTTGATCGGCTCCGCCCTGCCGAGGGCGATCTGACCGAGGGCCTCCGCCAGGCTCGATGCCTGCTCGGCGAACCCGTCCTCGACGAGCTGAAGCGCGGCCAGGGGCGATTGGCGTGCGAGCTGCAAGGCCTCCGCACTCGCCGTTGGCTCCACGCCTTGGTCGGCGAGCCAGGCTTGTGCCTGGGCGGGGTCTGGCCCGGCCACCGATAGCTGCTGGCAGCGGCTGCGGATGGTTGGCGCCAAGGCATCCAGTTGGTGGGTGATCAGCACCAGCACCGCTCCCGACGGCGGCTCTTCCAACGTTTTCAATAGGCTATTCTGTGCACTGACCGTCATCCCTTCGGCCGGGGTGATCAACGCCACCCGGCTGCCGCCGGCATGCGGCTTCAGGGCCAGTTCTGCGGAGAGCTCCCGTATCTGATCCACGGAGATCGTGGCTTTGCCCTCGGCTGGCACGAGCCGATGCAGGTCCGGGTGGTTACCGACCGCGGTCAGTCCGCAGCCGCGGCATCGTCCGCAGGGGCGCTCGCTCGCTTGCACCCCCTCGGCCTCGCACAGCCACGCATCGGCCAGGGCGTGGGCCAGGGCATCCTTACCCACACCTGCTGGACCGCTCAGCAGCAACGCGTGGGCTAGGGTCTGGGCGAAGCGTGCCTCCACCAGGCGCTCGAAGAGTGCGTCGAGCCAGGGCAAGACCACAGCCTGTCCCCGACCATCGCGCAAAGTCACCGGGGCCTTAGCCATCACCGTGCACCAGTTGCGCCGAGTAGCGCGCGGTGAGCGCCTCGCGAATGCGTGCCGCCACCGCGTCGGGCCCACCCTGGGCAGCGTCGATCACGAGGAACCGGTCTGGCTCCTGCTCGGCGAGCACCAGATAGCGGTCTCGCACCCGGGCAAAGAACGGTGCGGCCTCCTGCTCGAAGCGATCCGTACGTCCGCGGCGCGTGCGCACGCGAGCGAGGGCCACGTCCACGGGCGCGTCCAGCAGCACCGTGCAGTCCGGCGCCCTCAACTCCTCTCCGTGCACCCAACTCGCCAAGGTCTCGATTGGCACGTCATCGAGGCCACGCCCCGCGCCCTGGTAGGCGCGCGTGGCATCCGTGAACCGATCGCACACCACCCACTCCCCGCGACGTAGGGCTGGCAGGATCAAGTTGCTGATATGCGTCTGCCGGGCCGCAAACATGAGCAGCAACTCGGCCAGGGGCGGCAACTCGTCCCCCTCCGTGTCGAGGAGCACCTCGCGAATTCGTTCGGCGCGGGCTGTACCACCTGGCTCACGGGTGGCGAGCGCTGTCAGCCCCTGCGCCTCCAGCCAGGCAGTGACGGTGGACACCTGCGTACTCTTGCCAACCCCCTCGATGCCTTCGAGGGTGATCAGCTGACCGCGGCCCGAGTGACTACTCATCTGCCTGCTCCTGCTGCTCACGTTGCCGCTGACGCTGAAGATAGCGCCGCACGGCCGCGTTGTGCTCGTCGAGGGTGGCCGAGAACTGATGGCTACCGTCCCCTGCCCCCGTGGCCACGAAGTACAGGCTATCGCCCGACGCTGGGTGAGCGGCAGCGTGTAGCGAGGCGCGCCCCGTGAGGGCGATCGGCGTTGGCGGCAGGCCACCGCGTGTGTAGGTGTTGTAGGGCGTATCCGTGCGCAGATGAGCGCGGGTGATATCGCCCGCGTAAGCATCCCCCACGCCATAGATCACCGTCGGGTCACTCTGCAGGCGCATACGCTTGCGCAAGCGCCGCACGAACACCCCGGCGATCTTCTCACGTTCCTGTGCCAGGCCCGTCTCCTTCTCCACGATGGAGGCCAGCACGAGCAATTCCATCGGGGTCTCCAGAGGCAACTGCGGATCGCGTGATTCCCACTCGGCTTTGAGCGCGTCGCGCAGTCTAGAATGCGCTCGCTCGAGCAGCGCGACGTCCTCACTACCCTCTGGGAATTGATAGGTATCCGGAAAGAGCTGACCCTCGAGGGTCGCCCAGGCGCATGCGTCCCCCGTGCAGTCCGCCGGAAGATCGAGGGCCTCCACGATGGCCGCCGGGCTGCTGGTCGCCGGCGTCACCTTCACATGGGGATGTTCGCGAATCGCCGTGACCGCTTCGCGCACGGTCCACCCCTCGATCAGCGTGACCTGGTACTGGATGACATCGCCGCTCACGAGCAAGGCCAGGAGGCCTGAGGGGGTGAGATCCCCATCGAGCCGGTACTGCCCCGCCTGAATTCGAGTGGCGTCTCCCTGCCAACGCGCCAGCGCACGCCACCAGCGTGGGTGGGTCAACCAGCCGCGCTCCGCTAGGCGCTGCGCCAACCCGGAGAGCGAGGTACCGGGCTCGACCTCTAGCACCGAATCGGCAGGAATGGGCAGAGGGGACTCGAGCCAGCGCCATACCACGTGTGCTCCCCACGCAGCGGCGCCGCCAAGCAGCAGCAGGCTCAG